>JAUVUS010000274.1 GCA_030600865.1 Bacteroidales bacterium
AAAAATATAATTCATATTTGCTATTGAACAATTATTACAATTTTGATGTTGCATCAGGAATAAAGTATGTAGTTGATATTACCAAACCGGTTAATGATAAGGTAACTATTATATCATTATCAAATGACAATCAATTTTATATGGATAGTACTTATAGTGTTGCCGTAAATAGCTATAGAGGCAATGGAGGAGGTGGGCATTTAACAAATGGAATAGGTCTTAGCAAAAAAGATCTTGTTGATAAACGAATTAGCTCTACTGATAAGGATTTAAGATATTATATGATGAAATGGATTGAGGAAAAACAATCTGTAAAACCGATTTTAAAAAATGAATGGTCAGTTTATCCAGAGGATTGGTGGTTGAAAGCTAAACAAAAGGATAAAGAATTATTAAATAAATAACTATTTGGAGATGAAAAAATTAAGTTTTATTGCGATTGTTTTATTAGGAATTATTTCTTGTAATAAAGTTGAAACATTAAATCACCAACAACTTAACCAACCTAAAAATATAATATTATTAATAGGTGATGGAATGGGTGTAACGCAGATTTATGCTGCAATGTCGGTTTCAGCAAGTCCCTTAACCTTCGAGAAATTTAAACACGTAGGATTTCATAAAACATATTCAGCAACCGATTATATAACAGATTCGGGAGCAGGAGGAACGGCTTTATCAACAGGTATTAAAACTTGTAATCAATGTATTGCTGTTGACTCAACCGGCAAGCCTCTTAAAACTATTCTCGAATATGCCGAAGATAATCAGTTAGCAACAGGATTAGTATCTACAAGTTCTATTATACATGCTACACCTGCAACATTTATTGCACACGAGCAAAATCGTAATGATTATGAAAATATTGCTCTTGATTTTTTAGATGTTGATATTGATGTTTTTATTGGTGGAGGAAAAAAACAATTTGTTGACAGAGAGGATAAATTAAATTTAATTGACTCACTTAGGCAAAAACAATATCACGTGATTGATGGCCTTGAAAATCTTGATGTAAATGAAGAAGGTAAATTTGCTGTTTTTACGGCAGAGGAGCATAATCCTGAAATTTTAAATGGCAGGGGAGATATGTTACCCGTTTCAACAGAAAAAGCAATTAAGATTTTAAGTAAAAATAAAAAAGGATTTTTCTTGATGGTAGAAGGTTCAATGATTGACTGGGGCGGACATGATAATGATATTGACTACGTAATTGCTGAAACACTTGATTTTGATAAGGCCGTTGCCAAAGCTCTTGAATTTGCTATTGAGGATGGAGAAACATTGGTAATTGTAACAGCCGATCACGAAACAGGAGGATTAACGATAGTTGGAGGTGATATGAGAAAAAAGACAATTGAAGCTAATTTCTCAACTGGAGATCATACTTCTGTAATGGTTCCTGTATTTGCTTTTGGTCCTGGAGCCGAAGAATTTGGTGGGATCTATGAAAATACTGATATCTTTGAAAAAATGATGGATGCTTTTGGATTTGAAAAATAACAGATAACATAAAAAACTTTTAATACAAGCTACTAATAAAAAAATATTGAAACAGTAAAGGGAATTAATCTATTCGATTAATTCCCTTTCATTTTTGGGAAACCGGAGTCTCCTTTGATGCCAGATTACTGTTATTATGGTTGGCGCGACAACGAAAGATGTTATCTTTTGCTGTAGGCCCTTAACTCTTCAACCATTCCAATTAAGGTTTGGCTGTTGAGCTGTTCGTTCGTTAAATCTTACGATTTAACTTCACGAACGAAGTGCCGTTGTGTAAAACATCAAGTTGGTTTTCCACTTAATTGCCTTGTTCATTTGGGCTTTCCTTGCGGAATTCCTTTCCTGTTCATGGCCCTTGGGCGGTAGTCTCAAACCTGTGCAAACCTTAGTATAATCCGAAGATTATTTTTGGGATTTCAGCGGACGTTTCGAAATCGGCTACGATTGCTCGTTACTTTATTCGTACGTTTTGCTGCTTACGACTCAATCTGTTTAAGAACGCTAGGCGACTCTTTTTTGGATTTATCGAATCTTCCAGCACAAGTCTTTCCGATTCGAGCTTCGGCTCTTGGGGTAGGCAATTCTTGCGAATTGTACGATTGGTTCAAAATACAACTAAGCATCTTTTTCCCTTTCCCTGCCCTGTTGAGCGACCTTTTATCTCTCACCTGGTCTAACAAATATACAAATACATAAAACTATTTTGCAACTTTTCAGCATAGATTAAATGAACCTGTTATTAACCAATGTTTTCAACAATTGTTAATTACCAGAAAACAATTGTGATAATTAAGTTTCAGGCAAAAGTTCGATGAAAATTTGGAGGTTATTAACATTATAAAATAATTACTTGAATATTATTACAGTACTTCAAAAAAAAGAGACTGGAATTTCCAATCTCTTATCTCTAACTTTTACATTAATGTAAAATTAATCCAAATCAACGCTTCCGTATTTTGTTTCAATTTCAACAAAAGATTTGGTGCTATTATCTGTTCCTACCAGACCTTCAACTCGTAGCGAGGTGCTTTCTTTTATTCGACTTACTCGACCTTCGCGTGGGTAATCAATATCGGCATATTTTGCATATCCCTTTAGATTATAAGATGCATTCGGATCGATGCTAATATCGATATTTCCGTACTCATTTTCGATGCTTATCTTTTCAAAGTTGGCAGGTACAAAATCTACATCTAAACTACCATACCTGTTATCAAACTCAAGTTTCTTATAAATTTCGTTAATATCAAAACCTGTATAAGCAGTTGTGGCAACAAAATTTGTAACCTTACCTATTCTGTATTCATCATATTTTGATTCACACACAATCGAGCTTCCTTTTTCTATATACAGCTTTGAATATTTAGTTACTGCAATTAATGCTTTACATTCTTCAATTTCAAGTTTTGAATATTTTAGAGTTAAATTTAACCACTTACATTCTTCAATAGTTCCGTTCGAGTATCCAAGATTAATTTCATTAAGTGGTTTTATATTTTCTCTGGTCATTTTATTTACTTTCAAGTTCCCATATTTTACAGAAATTTTAGCATGTCCTGCAATTTCATTAATAAATACACTTCCATATTTATTTTCTATATCAAGTTTAATATCCTTAGGTATATTTACTTTATAGTCAATACTAAACTCTTTATTGTCACCTCCAAATGTAAAAGTGTTCCGTTTACTAAACTTATCACTTATTTCAGTAATAGCTTCGATTGTATTTCCTGATTGGCTAAATTTTACATTAATATAATCGATAAGTTCTTTTGCTTTTTCCTCATTTTTATGATCAACCGTAATAGTTACATCGATCGTAATCTTGTTCTTATCCCAATTATTGATGTCAACATCACCAAATTTATTTTGGATAATTAATAGAGTTTTTGCATCTGCATCATATTCCTTATGCAAATTCTTGGAGAATTCTTCACTAACAGCAAATGCTGAAGAAATTACTAATATTTGGACGAGTATTAGTAATAGAGTGGATTTAAATTTCGGTGCTTTCATAGTTTTCAGATTTTTGTTTATTTATATTTTGTGCTTGTTGTAATTGTTGTAAAATTTGGTTCATTACTTCAACCTTAAGTTGATAATGTTGTATCATGGCGTTTATCACTCGCTCATCATTAGGATTTGTTTTTAAATCATTTTTTAGATTTGAATAGATAGAATCCATTTCACCTAATTCATACATTAACATTCCTTTTTGAGTACTATCCAATGTCTCACACTGATTTATTTCACTATATTTTTGATTTACAAGATGAGTGTAATACATTTCAACCTCTCCATATTCGGGCGATATTTCGCTTAAGGCAATTCCATTATTAGTTCTCGGTTCAAAATTATCATATACCCACAAACCTGATAATACTACTAAAATAGTTACAACTGCAGCTTTTAGTATATAGCCAATGGTAAATGTTTTTTCCTTTTTATTGAGTTCTTTAAGCTTTTGCTCAAATCGTTCAAAATGGCCATCGCTTGGTTCGAATGAATCAAATTCAGAGCGATTTTCTTGTATTATATTATCTAAATCTTTCATATTTAGTTGGTTTTCTCTATTTGTTTTTCTTTTAAACATTCAATTAATTTCTTTTTTGCTCTTGCACATTGCGATCTTGATGTTGAACTCTTTATATTCAGTATTTCGCTTATTTCATCATGATCATAGCCTTCAATAAGGTAAAGCGATAAAACTATTCTGTAACCATCAGGAAGTTTGCAAATTTCTTCTCTGATTTCTTCAATTTTCAAGGATACTTCGTTACTATTGTCAAAATCTTCCTCATCTTTTATTTCATAAACAGATTCTTCAATAGAGTTTGTATCTAATTTCCGTTTCCTCAGTTCGTCAAGTGAATGATTAATCACAATTTTTTTTAACCATGCACCAAAACTTACTTCACCTTTATAAAAAATAATTTTTTCAAATGCTTTTAAGAACGACTCCTGCATTATATCTTCGGCTTCAAGGCTATCATTTACAATGCGCAAGCAGGTATTAAACATTGCCTTGTAATACAGCTTATACAGTTGAAACTGTGCTTTCTGCTCTCCCGATTTACACCGGTCTATAATATCCTGGTGTATATTCTTATAAATGCTTTCCTG
>JAUVUS010000018.1 GCA_030600865.1 Bacteroidales bacterium
ACTGTAATGCCACACAAATCAGGTTTTGTAAATATTATTGGGAATCCAAATGTTGGAAAATCGACTTTAATGAATGCCATGGTGGGAGAAAAACTCTCTATCATAACATCAAAGTCGCAAACTACCCGACACAGGATTATGGGAATTGTGAACGATGATGATTATCAGATTGTATATTCAGATACTCCGGGGATTTTGAAACCAAATTACAAATTGCAGGAAAAAATGATGCGATTTGTAGGAACCGCATTTGATGATGCTGATGTAATGTTATACATAACAGATGTTGTTGAGACTTTCGACAAAAACCAGCAATATATCGATCGGCTTTCACAAATTGATGTTCCAATTTTATTATTAATAAATAAAATCGATTTAAGCAACCAGGAAAAACTCGAAGCATTAGTCGAAATATGGAGCAAGTTTCTTCCTAAAGCAGAGATCATTCCAATATCGGCATTAAATAAATTCAATTTAGAACATGTCTTTAAAAGGATAATAGAATTATTACCTGAAAGTCCTCCATATTTCCCAAAAGATTCATTTACAGATAAAACAGAACGTTTCTTTGTTTCGGAAATTATTCGCGAAAAGGTTTTGTTAAATTATAGCAAAGAGATTCCTTACTCGGTTGAAATTGAAGTTGAAGAGTTCAAAAATACAGATAAGATTTTAAGAATAAGAGCCAATATACATGTTATAAGGCCATCGCAAAAAGGAATTATAATAGGGCATAAAGGACAAGCATTAAAAAAGACTGGAACCGAAGCCCGAAAAGACATTGAGGATTTTTTTGGTAAAAAAGTATATTTAGAATTATACGTAAAAGTTAGTAAAGACTGGCGCGATAAAGACAGGTCTTTACGAAACTTTGGATATAATATGTAAAATTAAAATGAAAGAATTAGAAGTAAAAACTTACAATTTTGCAGTTCTGGGAATCGGGCTTATTAAAAGTTTAGAGAAAGAATTTCCCGAATTAGTAAATAGTGATTTGAAAAAGAGTATCGGTGCAGTATCTATAAAATTTATTGATGCACTTAATGCTGAAGAAAATGAAGATTTTGCTAAAAATATTAGAGACTGTTATTCTAATGCACAAAAATCAATCGAGATATTAAATACAATGGGCGAAATTGCAAATAATACATTAAATGAACAAAAAAATACACTGATAATCGAATCAAAAATAATTATCGATAAACTCAATACAATTATCAGTAAACTAATTTATTAAAATACAAACCATGATTGTAGCAATAGTAGGAAGACCTAACGTGGGGAAATCAACATTGTTTAACCGGCTTACGGAAACAAAACAAGCAATAGTTGATGAAATAAGCGGGGTTACGAGAGACAGGTTATATGGAATAGCAGATTGGGCAGGGAAAGAGTTCTCGGTAATTGATACTGGTGGCTACATTCTTAATTCAGATGATATTTTCGAAGAAGAAATAAGAAAGCAAGTTGATATTGCTGTGGAAGAAGCAAATTTAATTCTTTTCGTTGTCGATGTTACAAGTGGCATAACGGATATGGATGACACTGTTGCTCAAATTCTTCGAAAATCGAATAAAAATATATTGCTTGTTGTAAACAAAGTAGATAACAATAAACGAATTCTGGAGGCGAATGAGTTTTATAAATTCGGCTTAGGCGATCCTATTAGTATTTCATCTATAAACGGAAGCGGAACAGGTGAATTACTCGACAAAGTTGTTAGTTACATTGAAAAAGAAGATGCCGAAGGAGAACTTGATATTCCAAAATATACAGTTGTGGGGCGCCCCAATGTTGGTAAATCATCACTGATTAATGCTTTAATTGGCGAAGAAAGAAACATTGTAACTCCAATTTCGGGAACAACACGAGATTCAATTTACACACGATACAATAAATTTAATCAGGATTTCTATTTAGTTGACACTGCCGGAATTCGTAAGAAAGGAAAGGTTACTGAAAATCTTGAATTTTACTCAGTTTTACGTTCAATACGATCGATAGAAAAAGCAGATGTTTGTTTGCTTTTAATAGATGCTACACAGGGTATGGAGGCGCAAGACCTTAACATAATAAGACTTATTCAAAAAAATAATAAAGGTCTGGTGATACTGGTTAACAAGTGGGATTTAATTGAAAAAGAAACCAATACATCGAAAGATTACACACAGAAAGTAAAAGAGAAAATGTCGCCATTTGTTGATGTACCTATTATTTTTACTTCTGTATTAACTAAACAACGTATCCATAAAGTACTTGAGGAAGCCAAACAAGTTTATGAAAACAGGAGGAAGAAAATCACAACATCTAAATTAAACGAAGTAATGCAAGCTGTTATTGAAGCTTATCCTCCACCATCGATAAAAGGCAAGTTTGTTAAAATAAAATATATTACCCAGTTAAATACCTTTTATCCATCGTTTGCATTTTTTTGTAATTTACCGCAATATGTTAAAGATCCTTATAAAAGATATCTCGAAAATAAACTCAGAGAAAACTTTGGTTTTACAGGATCACCCATTCAGATTTATATGAGAAAAAAATAAATTGTGAAAAGATTAGTACTAATCATATCAACAATAATATTATTTTTTATTGCTTGTGAAAAAACTGAGGAGTATTCTGAAATACCTTTCATAAAATATTATGATTTTAATTTCGATAAAGAAATTATTAACGGATTTGAAAACCAAATTGGGTTTTTACAATTTGATTTTGTCGATGGAAATGGTGATATCGGATTTGCTGAAAATTCAGATACAATAATTGATGTTGAAATTCCTGACGTTTTTATTTATGAATACACCAAAATAAATGGTGTTTTTACTGCTAGCGATACAATTTACTTTTTGCTACCATATTTCTCAGAAGGAGTTTACAGGAAATATATTAAGGGTGATATGAAAATAAAAATCTATTTAATAAATCAGGTAAACGATACTATAAAATTCGATTTTCAGATTATGGACAGGGAATATCAATTAAGTAACCTTGAATCAACACCTGAGTTTATTGTTCCGGAATGGAATTAACAATTTGCTTGTCAATTTGTTATATTTTCCACATATATTAAAGATTTTAAAAAATGATAATCACGAAAAATATTAAAATGGCTGATGTAATTCATACGAATTATTTCACATTATCGGTTCTTAACCGTTTTGGTATTGAGCTGGGATTTGGTGATAAATCGGTTGACGAAGTCTGTAAAAAAAACAATGTTGATGTAGATTTCTTTTTAGAAATAGTAAATGCTTTTGTTGATAAGGATTACTTCCCGAAAAAACATTTACAAACATTTTCGGTAAAACTTATAACCGACTATTTACAAAAAACACACGATTATTATCATAAATTAAAAGTTCCCGAAATTGAGAATTTAATTGAAGAAATGGTTGATTCTTGTTATACACAAAAAGAAAATATTGTATTATTAAAGAAATTCTTTAACGATTACAAACAGGAACTATTGAATCATACTCATCGTGAGGAAAAAATAGTTTTCCCTTATACGCTTGCTATTGAAAAAGCCTATAATTCAGAAGAATCAGATAATTCAGTTATTGAATTAATGGAAACCTATTCTATAGAAATTTTTCAAAATGAACATGATAACATCGAAGAAAAACTTCTCGACCTGAGAAATATTATTATTAAATACCTTCCACAACCTAAAAATTCAAGGTTGTGTAACAAACTACTTTACGAATTATTCAATCTCGAACAAGATATAAATGATCATTCAAGAATTGAAGAAAAAGTCCTTGTTCCAAAAATTCGTGAAATGGAAAAAATAATTACAAAAAGATTTGCCAAAAAGTAGTACCAGATGTACAAAGCAACTTTTATAATAATTGAAAAATCATACTTAATTAGAAAAGGATTAATTTCTATTATCGAAAAGATACCTAACACGCAGGTAATTCAACAGTTCGACAATGAGGATGATTTGAAAACTCCGGCTAATTTTGAATCCGATTTTATTATTATAAATCCTAACTTACTTAATGCAAATACACTAAATATTATTAAGAAAATCACACCCTCACCTGCCTTATCTGCCTGCTCGGCAGACAGGTCGGCAGGCAGACGGGCAAGAAAAACACAAGTGATTTCTATCTCTGAAAAATCAACTGTATTAACAAAAGAATTTGAATGGACTGCGCAAATTTATTTGGATGACACTCAAAATTCAATTCTTAAAAAACTTAATACTTTAATTGGAAACCGTGAAACAAAAAATGTAAAATCAGAAGTTCCGGAAGAAATTAGTAAACGAGAAATTGATATTCTTAAAAATATTGCACTGGGCTACTCTAATAAAGAAATTGCCGATAAATTATTTATAAGTACACACACGGTTGTAACACACAGAAAAAATATAACCCGGAAACTTGGTATTAAAACAGTTCCGGGCTTAACAATATATGCTATTTTAAATAAAATTATCGATATTAACGATACGGGTAAATCTAAATCCTAACGCCCATAAACAATACATCATCAACTTGTTGTAATTTGCCTCTCCACTCATCAAAAGTTTTACCAACATATTCTTGCTGTACTTCCATAGGTTTATTACACACATCAGCCAACATATTCTTCACCCTGTCCATTTTGAATTTTTTACCTCTTGGCCCGCCAAACTGGTCAGGGTATCCATCAGGAAACATATAAATAATATCTCCCTGATGCAATTGAAAGCCAATGTTTTCAAAACGTTTTTGTGCCCCTGGATCTCCTCCAATAGACGCTTTGGTTCCTTTTACATATTGCAATTCTTTGTCCTTATAAAGAATAAGCGGACGCATAGCCGATGAAAATCTCATGTAATGTGTATTTACATCAATTTCACATACGATAATATCCATTCCGTCGTGGGCTCTCTCAGCATCAATATTCTGATTTAATGTGCTTTGTAATTTTTTATCGAGTTGCTCCAAAATTGCTGATGGTGAATCGACATTGTCTCTATAGCAAATATCTTTAATTAATGTCGTGCCTATCATAGACATAAATGCACCCGGAACACCATGTCCGGTAGAGTCAGCACAAACCATTAAAAACTTATCATCGTTAACACGATCATACCAATAGAAGTCTCCACTTACAATATCCCTTGGTTGATAGTAAACAAACGCTTCGGAAAAATACTCGTTGATAGTTGCCAATGATGGTAAAATACTTTCCTGAATTCTTTGTGCATAATTAATACTATCGGTAATATCACGGTTTTTTATTTCAAGCTCTTCCTTTTGCTTAACTACTTCTTTTGTTCTTATATTAAGTTCATTTTCCAGATACTCCTGTAAAGCCTTTTGTTTCCGCTCACGATACTTAATATACCAGTATATTATACCGGCACCAATAATAATCGAAAGGCTTATAAACCACCATGTCTTCCAGAAAGGAGGACGAATACTTATTTTTATCTCAAGTGGTTCTTCAACACAGTATCCATCAGAATTACATGCTTTAAGTATAAAAGTGTAATTGCCATCCTCAATTCTTGGATAGTAAGCCTCTCTGGTTTGTGTAACTTTTGACCACTCAAGATCATATCCGTCAAGTTTATACTGGTAACTTACACCTTCAGGGTTACTATAACTTAAGCCAACATAGGCAATATTTAATTTATGTATTTTATACTTAAGATTTATTGGCTCCTTAAAATTAATTGGCTGTTCGGAGAAAAGAATTTCTGAAATATTAAGTTTTGGTGCACATATATTTTTCTTTTCTTTTGAACTATCGTAAATAACCAAACCATCGGTTGTTCCGGTAAGAATAACTCCTGTTTCCTGTTTTAAAACGGCATTGTAATTACAATCACCTGTTATACCTGTTTCTGTACTATATACTTTTATATCCCCACTATTAATATCAATACTGCTCATTCCTAATTTATGACCAATCCATACTCTCCCAACATTATCACATATTATACTATAACAGTAATTCGATTTTAATCCATTATCTGTTGAATAATATTTGATACTATCTTCTTCATATTTAAATACACCGTCTCCGTAAGTTACAGCCCAGATATTTCCATTTATATCTTCAGTAATTGAAGTAAATTCAAGATTTATATTACCTGCGATTGTGTAATTTAAATCACTGTTTAACACAAATACTCCATGACTTTTAGTTGCAACCCATGGATTCTTGTCTGAATCAACATAAACATATTTTATATTATTATAAGGTAAGCCCTGAGTTGTATTAAATAACTCACTTTTTCCTGATGTGAGGTCGAATACTAATACTCCATTTTCGGTTCCAACCCAGACAGTATTTTCGAGTCCGGTAATTGAATTTATCTTATTTCCCAGCGAATTATTCGCTTTGTAATATATTTTAGCTCTATCCGATTTTGTGCTCAAATGATAAACTCCGCTTTCATCTGTACCAATCCAAAGATTTTGATTTTGATCTAAATATAGTGCTACAATTTTATCTTTTGGGATTCCATTTTCCCAGTTTAATATAACAACCTTATTCGTTTCCTTATCAATTTTTGCAATTACATTTTCTCCTCCAAGCCAAATTGTAGATTCTGATTCGGCAATAGATAATATATTACCTTTTAATTCCTCAATATCTTTATAATGAAGAGTAAAAGCTTCATCAACAGAAAATGCCAAACCATTTCCATAGGTTGCTATCCAATAATTGCCTTCCCAGTCCTGATAAACAGTTTTAACAAAATTATTTGAAAGACCGTTTGCTGTTGAATAGTGTACTATGTTAGTATAATTAAAATCAGATTTTTCATCAGGAATAAGTTTAAATATACCTTGTCCGAATGTACTAACCCAAAGAACATTTTCATTGTCTTCTAATATGGATTGAACATTTTCATATCCCATATTATACTTCTCTCCAACGTTGGAAATTTCATAAGAATCAAAATTGTCGCCCTTCTCTTTTAAAAGGAAAAACCCTGAGTCTTCTGTTCCAACCCAGAATATATTCTTTTTCGTACTTACATCAACGGTTTGAACAGCGATGTAATCCAATTCTTTAATAGAATATACCTCAATAAATCCCTCATCTTTTAATGAATAAAGACTTAAACCATTAGGGGTACCTATTAAAAAATAATCCTTACCCACTGGGAATATTGAATAAATTAATTTACCGGTAAAAGCATTTATAAATGTTTCTGTTTTAAAATCCTTATCAATTTTAATCAGTCCATTATTTTGAGTAGCAATATACACATTGCCTTTTTTATCCCCTGCAATATCAGTTATTGTACTGGTAATTTCATCACCAATATCCAAAAGTTTAATATTAATACCATCGTAATAAGTAAGCTGACCGGAATTGTGTCCAAACCATAAAATTCCATTATCATCTAAATAACTTGAAGTAACAAACCCTTTAGTTAAAGAATCATCAACTTCGCTTACCTTAAATTCGAAACCATCGAACCGACACAAACCTTCCCCTGTTCCTATCCAAATGAAACCATCCTGGTCTTCACTAATTGTATAAACAAATGGATGACTTAATCCCTCTTCAATATTATATTCTTTGAATTGATACGTTTGTCCAAATATATTTTGGACAAGAAGGGTTAGTATCAATAGTACCGTAAATTTAACTTTTGAGCCACTCATAGCTTAATTAATTTGATTTCTTTCTAACACCAATTGAATACTTATATTTAGGAACTCCCCCAATAGGAATTGTGTAAAATGGAAGTAGTTCACCGTACTGGTTTTTAACCGAGATAACAACATTATTATTTTTAACCGCTGGTGATTTCTTTTTTATAAACTGAAAATCGAGCGATGTGTTTTTTTCTTCATCGAGAATTACAAATTCACTTTGCACCCAGCCATCATCACCTGAAATTTTACATGCTAAGCCTGCACGGGCAACAGAAACTACTCTAATAATACCATCATTATCCCAATCGAAATTCTTTTGTACAACTTTAATTGTTCTATCATCAATATATGGATAAATATGAGATACCTCATTAGGATCGTTATGCATTCTGAAACTATATTCATAAGCAAATGCATTGGCACCTTCTATACGTTTATTTTCAGTTTGGGAAGTACTCACAAAATATTGATACATATTTCCATCATCACCAGTAACTCCCTCACAAATAATTTTAAACACATAACCACCATATTTTTCAACTAATTCACCTTCGGTAGGATTAAATGGTCCAAAAGTATACCAGTTATTATCATATCTTGGATTTTCGCCAAACGTTTTTGTTGCCAGAAGGTTTCCACTTTTATAATCCCCAACAGGGTCAATTCCCTGTGCATCTTCATTCTCAAAACATCCAACACCACCATATATTGAATACTCCATCCTTGTATCCCAAAATCCATTGATCTCGTCTATCGCTCCACCACAATCGGGGTCGAAAATCCTGATAAATATTGGACTAGTATGTTCCTTAGGAATCAATGCAAAAAAAGTTTGTGAAAAATCATCATCACCCCAGGAAATATCCGCTTTATGCCCAAATGTCATTAAGTATGGAATATTTTCATCTTCAGCAGGAACAGGTTGTGAAAATACGTTTGCTCCTAACAGCAATATAATACAAGTTATAGCTATTTTTTTCATACCTCTATCTCTTATTTAACGTTATGTGTAATATTTCAATTTAATTACTTGCTCTTCTACCTCTTTCTCTAGCAGAACCAACTACAACAATATTTTTATAAGTACCTCTTTTTTCAGAGTTTCCATCCCTGTCATTTTTGCTAACAACACCTAACTGAATAATATAGTTTCCACGGGTTGTATAAATATGCCTTGCCTCAATACCACGTGTTTTACGACCATCACCAAAATCCCAATAATATTTATAAATTTTGAAATCACTAATGTTTGTTTTGCGACCATCAACAAATATTTCCTGCCCAACTTCAACAGTATCAGGAGCATTAATATATACCTGTTCTATATCTTCAATTTTTAAAAAATGAGTTGCCTGAGTATAAAAAACTTCACCGGTTAATTTATCTATGACATTTAATTCAAGGGTATAATCACCGGGTCCGTTAAAACAATGTTCAACTTCTAATCCTCTGGCTTTTTTACCATCCCCAAACGACCACTCATATTCAAATAATGATGCATCAGGATTTTCAGCACCATCTTCATATAATACATAACAATAATCATTTTCTTGCTGTCGTTGAGAATTCTCGAACATTGGATAAAGTGGAGTAAATGTGTAAATATCGTCAGATGTTCGTTGTCTGTCGGAACAGAACATTCCACTCTTTTTAAAAGCATCTATAATTAATCCAAAATCATTATACCTTGAATTAATCGGAGCATCCATATGAATTGGCTTATGCCATTCACCGTTAATCTTCTCAGAATAAAAAATATCTAATCTTCCAATGCTTTCGTGTTCATCAGAAGAGAAATATAATCTACCTGTACTATGTATAAAAGGGAAATATTCATTTCCAGAAGTATTTATATTGGGTCCCAAATTTTGAGGCGAACCCCATACTTTATTTTCTAATTTACTAACATAGATATCTGTACCTCCATATCCACCTTCCATATCAGATACAAAATATAAATAATTTTCATCTTCGCTTAACGCCGGGTGGGCAAAATTATATTCCGGATCATTGTATTTAAATGGAGTTGCTTTACTCCAGGTTCCAGCTCTTCTATTAAATTTTGAATAATAAATACACAGGTTATTGTCTCGATCAATCGAATTCCCAATTTTCTTTTTATTGTTAATATTTCTTGTAAAGTATATTTCCGAACCCCTGCTACTAAAAGTGGCTGTACCTTCGTTAAAATGAGAACTAAATTCTTTTGAGAACAGTTCGACTTTCCCCCAGGTATTTCTATCCACTTCTTCAACAAGGTAGATATTTAATAAAGGCAGATTTTCTTTCTCGTCTGTATAATCAATAAAAATGGTATTCTTTCGATTCGAACAAAACACGATATCTCCTTTGTAATAAACCGGAGAAAACTCATCGTAAGTATCTGTATTAAATGGCAATAAACTTATAGAGTAATCCTGGGCATTTGAAGGAATACTGATAATTCCAAGCAAGAAATAAAACACTATTTTTTTTACATTCGTCATATTAAAAATATCTTGGACTAACAGCTCTGATTTTATATCTAAACTCGTATCGTAATATTATTTCTATCGAACCATCATGCTGACCTGCCAAATCTCCCATGGCAAAATCATAAGCTGCACCTGCTCTTATTTGATTCGTAACCTGATATTCTATCATAAAAGCAAATTCATCATCAATCCTGTAAGATCCTCCTACCCATAATGCATCATATAAAATTACGTTTGCCCCAATATCTAACTGATATGTATTATCTAAACGATATCTAAATAAAAACGATGGTTTAAATTTTACATTCTGGTATATGTTAAATAAATATCCCCCGGTAACAAGAAAATCATAATTATCAGGCCCGATTGACATTTTCTTTTCCGAGCTTTTAATCTCATAAGAAAGTAACTTAGGTACAGATAGCCCAACAAAAAACTTATCACTATAATAATATGCACCCACGCCAAAGTTCGGAAATATTTCAGATTCGTTTTCCAATAACAAATCGGTAGTTAAACCTTCAGGATCGGCACTAATATCAGCGTAATTTCCCTGAAAAAATGTAGCTCCGGCTCTTAAACCCAAAGACAACCTGCCTTCACCCAGCTGAAAACGGAAAGCATAATTACCATAAATATCGTAATAATCGGTTACGCCTATTTCCTCGTGAAAAATAAAAATACCTGCAGCATTTTTCTCGTCTTTAAAAGGAGCGTGGCTACTTAAAGTCTGAGTAATTGGAGCTCCCTCAAATCCCATCCATTGATTCCTGTAAAGTAAAGTATTACTAAAACACTCTCTGCTTCCGGTATAAGCAGGATTAATTGCAAGCCCGTTTACCCAATACTGACTGTAAATAGGTTCGTACCTTTGGCCAATTTTAAGATCGCTATCCTGACTAATTCCAAAATTCGGAAATAAAATAAATACAAAAAATAATATGTAAAAAAATCTGGCCATTAAAATCGTTTAATTACTATAAATCCTTTATAGGTTTCTGAAATACCATCGTCCGTAACCATCAATATATAATAGTATGTATCTTCAGGTAAATCATTCCCGTTCTTGTTTTTTCCATCCCAACCAATTTCATTAGAGAAATTTGGTTTACGATAAACTTCAGTTCCCCAACGATTATATATAATCAATTCGTTTTCATCTGAATTTTCAACACCATTAAATTTTAAGTAATCGTTTACACCATCACCATTAGGTGTAAAACCTGTTGGTGTAAATAGTTCTTTCATTTTAACAGGAATTGTAATAACAGTATCCGGACATGCATCCTCACCCTCACCTTTTTCAACTGTCCAGGTAATAATTATTTTCTCTTCACCCAAATCATTTAAAGATGTGAATGTTATAACTGAATCATGCTCAACATTGGTAATGCCATCGGCACTTCCGGTTAATATTTCCCAAGTTGTAATAACTTCAAAATTATCCGGATTTTTATATGACCCTTTAAGTTCAAGCTCATCAACAAAAAACAAAGTAGTATCATCAGGGCTGACTTTAACATTAAATGGTTTTTGGTATAATGCAATATCAACAGTATTAGAATCCGGACATTCCCAATTTGTTTCTTTCCACTCATAAATATAATTTCCGGCTACATCAACAGAAATAATTGTTGTTGCTGATGTTTCGTCATTAAAATCTGTTGTTCCTGTTTCATTCACTTGTGTCCAAATGCCCGTTCCTAAACTAGGTATTGCTGATAACTGATAAGACAATAAACAATTTTCATCATCAATACCTGCATCTGATACCGGTAAGCCATAAACAGTAATTTTAGTTAAACCTTCCATTACAGTTGCTTCACATGCATTTGCATCTACAACAGAAACAATGATATAATTAAATTCTTTGCTTTCTGAAATTGTTGATGGATTTATATAATGTAAATAATTTTCTGTGCTAATATCTGCCACAGGAAAATCTGTTTCTCCATCATTATATGTCAAAGTATAAGGAATTTGTCCATTTGTTATTGTAAAATCAAGTATTATTTCATCACCACTACAAATTGTATCAACAATATCAGCAATAGTGGTTTCCGGTAATGGATAAATATCTACTTCTATAGTATCAGTAATACTGGTACAACATCCGTTTTGCCCGGAAGAAACTAATCTTCTAAAATAAGTTTTAACAATTAAAGCATCTGCCTGGTAATCTTCTACGTTTGTACTTGCAATATCAGTCCACACTAGACCATCTGAGCTTTCCTGCCATTGATATTCATAATTTGGATCATCACCACCTGTTGGAGTTGAACCATTAATTAATTGTGGAGAAGTATTATAACAAGTATAAATTAATGATTCAGTAACAATACTATTATTTTCGATTAATGGTAAAACATTTATTTTAATAGAATCGCTAACATCAAAACAATCGTCAGATTCGACAATTCTCCTGTAATATATTATTTCTAAAAGTTCGGCTGGCGCAAAATCATTTCTTATTGAATCGGCAACAACACTCCAGCTTGAGATTTCTGTTTTTTTCTCCCAGTAAACAGTATACGTTCCATCTCCATCTTGTGGTTCACCTCCAATTATTTCATCAGGAATTTGCCCGTAACAAATCTCCTGATCATCAGATAATATATTATTTGAAATTTGTGGTAAACCAATAATAGGATTATATAATGAAGCTGTATCCTCACAAGCACCTGATATTACACGCCTTCTAACATAAGTTGTATCAGCTATTATTCCATGCATATAAATCGTATCTTCAGTACCGGTTTCAGTTACCCAACTTGTTGAGTTGAAATTATATTCCCAAATATATTTATATGAAATATTATCTCCTCCACTTCCAAGAACCACTTCAGTTCCCTTGATTGTATCAACCTCATTACCAATACAAATAACAGAATCCTGAGGCATAAATATTAAGTTCGCTTCTATATAATCATGTACAATAATTTCAACTTCATTTCCTTCATCTACAATACTACCAGATGTTACAATTCTTTTATAATAAATTGTATCAGATAAGGCAGGTGGTTGATAATCTCGTTCATTAGCTCCTGTAATAGGAGACCATGCAAAACCATCAGGACTATCTTGCCATTGAAATGTAAACGTACTATTTCCTCCTCTGGGTTCAGATCCTGATATTAAATCAGGAGCATTATTCATACAAACTTGCTGATCTGAAGTAATAGAATTAAATAAAAAGCCTGTTAAAGGGACTTTTATAGTTTGCATAACACTCCCCGATTGACCAGGTGCAGCATCATGTCTTTCAATCACAGGCCACAATTCCTGGATATAACCTGCCACCCCTCCATAAAATTCAACAACTACATTGTCTGGTTTATCTTCATGAAAAAATATAATTCCTCCTCCTCCTCCTCCTCCGGGTCCTGATTTACCATCATACTGAACTCTACCACCATCACCTCCATTTG
>JAUVUS010000308.1 GCA_030600865.1 Bacteroidales bacterium
ACAAGTCTTGCTGATCCTGAAAAGGAATATGAAGAATGTATGGTTAAAGCAGAAGCAATGATGAAAGTACTTATTTAATTTTTATGCAATCAGATTTTCAAATATTTATTGATTCCAACAAGCTGTGTAATAATACAGACCGAATTCTACTGGGGATAAGTGGAGGCATCGACTCTATTTGTATGTTTCACCTTTTCAGGCAATTGGAGTTTCCAATCGGTATTGCTCACTGTAATTTCCAATTACGGGGTGATGAATCAGAGCAAGATGAAATATTTGTCAGAAACCTTGCTAATGAATATGATATTCCATTCTTCGCAACACGTTTCGAAACAAAAGAAATTGCTGAAGACAAGGGAATATCAATACAAATGGCTGCAAGAGATTTACGATACGACTGGTTCGAAGAGATTAGAAGCAAATATGATTATAATTATATTGCAATAGCTCATAACAAAGATGATGTTATTGAGACATTTCTTATCAATCTTACACGGGGTTCTGGCATAAAAGGCTTTACAGGAATCAAATCGAAATCAGGAAAAATTATAAGACCATTGCTTTTCGCTTCAAGAAATGTAATAGTGGAATATCTAAACAAAAACAATTTTGAATATCGAGAAGATTCATCAAATAGCGCAGTAAAATATAGCAGGAATCTAATCAGACATGAGATAATTCCATTGTTTGAAAAAATCAATCCCAATTTTCGAGAAACAATTATTGAAAATATTTCAAGATTAAAAGATGCAGAAACAATCTATATTGATAATGTTCACAAAACACGGGAATCAGTTGTTAGAGAAGAGAATCAAAAAATATTACTGAATCTTGAAAAATTAAAACAATTATACCCTCTTTCGAACTTTCTATATGAAATTTTAAAACCATTTGGATTTTCCGGTTCACAGGTAACTGATATTATTGAATCGCTCGATGGGATATCGGGAAAACAGTTTATTTCACCAACTTATAGATTAATTAAAGACAGAACCGATCTGATTATTGAGGAAATATCTTCAATCAATGAAAAATATTATTCTATAGATATTGATACCGAGAGATTTGAGTTCCCGGTTAAATTAAATTTTTCAAAATTTGAGTTAAACAAAGATTTTGAAATTATTAAAGACAGTCAAATTGGCTTGTTTGATTTAGATAAAATAGAATTCCCGATAGTACTAAGAAAGTGGAAAAAAGGTGACTATTTTATGCCTCTAGGAATGAAAAACTTAAAAAAAGTTAGTGATTTTTTCATCGACAGCAAGCTTTCATTATCAGACAAGGAAAATGCATGGATTTTGGAAAGCGGAAATAAAATTATCTGGATTTTAGGCTATCGAATCGATGAAAGATTTAAAGTAACAGATATCACCAAAAATATTCTTAAAATAGAATTACTCAGAGTTCAATAATATCAATATATCTTTAATTTTATTTAAATTGTTAAAAAATAAAGGCCTAAAATTTCGAAATAAATATTGCTTTTTATAATTTTAAAAATCTATCCGTTAAAATTGTTTTTGAAATATTTCGTTTTACAGTAAACCTTTTGAGAAGAAGAACGCTTGATTTAATGTAATGAGATAAAAATGGAAGAAGAGCAGAGTTTTAATCAAATTGAATTTTTAGATTTACTACCAGAAATAGTATTCGAAATTGATAAAGATCTAAATATTAAATTTCTAAATCAAGCATGTGAGAATATTCTGGGTTATAGTAAAAGCGTATTAATTAATAATAAATTTTCATTAAAAGACTTTGTAGCTCCTGCCGACATAGGAAGAATTAAAAATGATATCAATAAAAATTTTGAAGGCACTCTTATTTCAGGAAATAGTTATAGGATTTTCAACAAAGCTAAAAAAGAATTAATCTTAGAAATATATAATAGTCATATTAAGAAAAATGGTAAAGTTGTTGGATTAAGATGTATTGCCATTGATATTACCGAAAAAGAAAAAAATTATAAAAAGTTAACCTCACAAGAAAAAAATTACAGGCAAATTTTTCAAAATTCGCCTATACCTTATCAATCTCTTGATAAAGATGGAATAATTCTAGATGTTAATCCTGCCTGGCTTGAATTAATTGGTTATTCAAAAGAAGAAATCATTGGGAAAAATTTTACAAGCCTTTTATCAGCAGAGAATCAAAACAAATTCAAAAAAGCATTTAATATTTTCAAGAAAAAGGGTGAGGTCAGTAATATTCAGTTTGATTTATTTAAAAAAGACGGTTCTGTTATCTATACAAATTATCACGGAAAAGTTGAATATTCAAACAGCAAACAATTCTACAGAACACATTGTGTATTCAGTGATATTACGCTGCAGCAAAAAGCAGAACAAACACTTATAAAATCTGAACAAAGATTACGAGAACTGAATGCAACAAAAGATAAGTTTTTTTCTATCATAGCACACGATTTAAAAAATCCTTTTAACGATTTAATGGGATTTACTCAGTTGTTAGCCCTTAATATTGAAAAATACGACAAATCAAAAATTGAGCAATTTGTTAAGATTATACACCAAAGCTCAAAACTCGCATATAACTTACTTGAGAATTTATTAGATTGGTCAAGATCACAAACTGGTATTCTAAAATTCAATCCTGAGAAAATTCCTATCAATAAATTAATTGATGAAAGTATTGATTTATTGGAATCTACTGCCCGAAACAAAAACATTCAAATATATTCGGAATTTGATAAAGGTCTTTCTGCATTTGCAGACAAAAATATGGTTAGAACCATTATTCGAAACTTAATTTCAAATGCCATTAAATATACAAAACAAGGCGGTCATATAAATATAAAAAGCTATAACGATAATAAAGTTTGCAAAATAAGTGTATCGGATTCCGGAATAGGCATAAGTGAAGAAAATATCGCTAAAATTTTCAAAATAGATGAAAGTTTTTCTACTATTGGTACTGAAAGAGAAAAAGGTACCGGACTAGGATTAATACTTTGCAAAGAGTTTGTTGAGAAAAACGGTGGTAAATTATGGGTCAAAAGCGAACCGAATAAAGGAAGTACATTTTTCTTTACACTCCCTCTACCCCAGCCTGAATTTTAATTTACACTTTCCTTTAATAAAATAAAATCAGATAATTTAAGGCAGCCTATAATACTTTATACTCATTTTAAATAAGTAGGTTTTTTCAACACCAAAGTCTTAAAATTTATTATTAAATATTGATTTTCAAAACTTTAATATCAACATTAATGTCGTTAAAAATCGACCATCAGCAAAGCCTTATTATAGTTGAATAATTTTATTATGTTTGTGAATTAACCTTAAAAATAACTGATATTATGCCTAGTTTCGTTATTAGTGAAAAGTGTGATGGCTGTAAGGCCCTTGATAAAACTGCCTGCCAATATATTTGTCCAAATGATTTAATGGTTTTAGACAAAGAAAAAAACAAAGCATATAATCGTGCTGTGGATATGTGTTGGGAATGCTATAGTTGCGTAAAAATTTGTCCTACACAAGCAATTGAAATTCGTGGATATGCAGATTTTATGCCATTAGGTGCAGTGGTTCAACCTCTACGTAGCACTGACTCAATAATGTGGTCGGTAAAATTCCGGAATAAAAAGATTAAACGATTTAAATTCCCTATAAGAACCACACCTGAAGGGAGCATTGATCCAAAAACAGGTATGGAAACCGGGACTGATGATTTAAAAAGTCCTTTGCTTAGGACTGAACCAGAATCGTTGGGAACAGATTTATATGAAAAGTAAATACTAGTATCAAGAATCTTAGATATTAGATAAATCAAACTTTGAACTTGAAACTTACAACTTGAAACTTGAAACTAAAGAAATTATGATAACCGAAAATTTCGAAACCGTAATTATAGAAACTGATTTATTAATACTAGGTGGTGGAATGGCTGCTTGCGGAGCTGCTTTTGAAGCAGCGCACTGGGCAAAACAACATAATAAGAAAGTAACTGTTGTTGATAAAGCATCGATGGAACGTAGCGGTGCTGTTGCAATGGGGCTTTCTGCAATCAACCTGTATTTAGGTTTGAAAAATGGCAAAAATACTATCGAAGATTATGTGAACTACGTTAAAAATGATTTAATGGGAATTGCCCGCGACGATTTGGTTGCAAACATTGCCCGCCATGTTGATTCTTCGGTTCATCTTTTCGAAAAATGGGGATTACCAATATGGAAAGACGAAGAAGGAAACTATGTAAACGAAGGTCGTTGGCAAATCATGATTCAT
>JAUVUS010000239.1 GCA_030600865.1 Bacteroidales bacterium
GAGGTTGACCCGGGCCAAAAACCTTTAAGAATTGACAAATTTCTTGTTAACAGAATAGAGAATACATCAAGAAGCAAAATTCAAAGTGCAGCAGATGCTGAAAATATATTAGTTAACCAAAAACCTGTTAAATCGAATTACAAAGTAAAGTCCAATGATATTATTTCAATTGTAATGGCCTACCCACCACGAGAAATTGAATTAATACCGGAAAATATACCTCTCAATATTGTTTACTAAGATGACCAGTTGGTTATTGTCAATAAAGAACCCGGAATGGTGGTGCATCCATCATACGGCCATTATTCAGGGACCTTGGTTAATGCTATGATGTATCATCTTAAAGATCTTCCATTATACAATACAGGCGATAAGCGCCCGGGGCTTGTTCATCGAATTGATAAAAATACCTCAGGCCTTTTGGTTCTTGCAAAAACAGAGCAAGCATTAAATAAACTTGCCAAACAATTTTTTGACAAAACTACCGAACGAAGATATTATGCGCTTGTTTGGGGAACATTCAAGGAAAAAGAGGGAACAATTACAGGACATATTGGTAGAAACATTAAAAACAGGAAAGTAATGCATGTATTTCCGGATGGATCGCAAGGTAAACATGCAGTAACACATTATAAAGTATTAGAAGAACTTGGATATATTACTCTTATCGAGTGTAAGCTCGAAACAGGTCGAACACATCAAATCCGGGTTCATTTTCAATATATTGGGCACCCCCTGTTTAATGATTTCGAATACGGGGGCGATCAAATTTTAAAAGGAACCACTTTTACTAAATACAAGCAATTTGTTCAAAATTGTTTTAATATTTTGCCCCGGCAAGCATTACACGCAAAAACTTTAGGTTTTATACATCCATCAACAGGTGAATTTATGCGCTTTGAATCGGAACTTCCGGATGATATGACACAAGTTATAGAAAAATGGAAAAGGTATTTATCTGGTAGGGAATCAAATGAATAATATGTCATATATTTGTTGTAGCTACAATTAAAAAGGATAACTATGAAATATGTACTTAAAATCAGTCTAGCAATAGCATTATTGGCTTCACAGGGTTGTGGTAAAGAGGCGGAACGTATTGAAAAATGGGTTGATCTAAGCGAGTGGAAGGAAGTGATCTATCATTATCCTGCCAACGGACAGGGACGCGGGACGTGGGAGTTGAGCAACAATAACCAGTGGGCCACACAGAAGATTAACGGAGATCCAACGATCCTGGTAAGTGATATTGATGTTACAGGTACCACAGTAGAAGGGTCGTGGCTTATGAAAGGACAAGGTGATGACGATCTTGTGGGTTTTGTTTTCGGTTATCAGGATCCCGGACATTTCTACCTGCTTGATTGGAAAAAAGCGACACAAGATAACAGAGCATGCGGCCTGGCAAAACAGGGAATAAGCATCAAAGCTGTAACTGCGGATTATTCAGGCCCGGAGTCAGGTATAATGAAAGCTTCGCAGCCATTCGATGGTAAAGATCTCTGGAATACAGAAGGTACTGAAGGAAAAGTTACTCTTCTTTATCATGAAGAAACTGAAGGATGGGCGTTCGAAAGAGAATACGGATTCATCCTGAAATTCGATTCCGGTTCATTTACCGTAACAATAAAAGATGGAGAGAAAACAATTTTCAGCAAAAAACTTAAAGATAGCACATATAAGAACGGGAAATTCGGTTTTTACAATTTCTCTCAGGCTCCGGTTATCTATAAAGGGTTCAAAACGATCACGGTGATCTCCCCAAAACCGTTTCTCTGGTGGATCGTTATCGCAACAATTGTCTTACTGCTAATGGCGTATGTAGTATTCAAAAAAACGAGAAAGTAAATAGTTTTATTTTTTATTTCATCCATAAGATTATAAAATATATTCAAATCTACAGAGAACCTTAACCCGTTTTTCTACTTTATTATTCTTCTACAATACGTTAAAATAAATACAGTTCATTAACTCACATATTAAATTAATATGAGTTAAAGGTTCATTAATCATTGAAAAAACCACATTCGTCATAACGTTTAAACAAATTAAAATTACTTCCGTAACCAATGATAGAAACACTATTTCTATAACGTTATTTATAACTATATAATAAGATGACAGAGCGAAATTTAAGAAAACTAGAAGATGAAGTTTGGAAAGAAATTCCTTTCGCAGATAAAAAGTACGAAGTAAGTGATTATGGCCGGGTAAGAAGTTATTGTTATGATAAAACAAATGGAAAAATCCTTAAACCGGGTTTAACTAAAGGATTTCATACGGTAACTTTTAAGACCAATGATAAAAAGAAAACTTTCCTTGTTCATAAGTTAGTTGCAATAGTTTTTGTTCCAAAAGAAAACGAAAATAAAACTATTGTAACACATATTGACTGGAATAAACGAAATAATCATTATAAAAACCTGAGATGGCTTACAAAAGAAGAGGCTTATGCCAGAATAATGCCTCGATTACAAGAAATCAATAAAATAAAAAATAAAGGTATTGTACGAAATTCAAAATTAAAGCCCGAAGATGTTAAGGTATTAAAAGGGATGCTTGAAAAAGGTATAAAACAAAACGTTATTGCCAGGTTATTTTCAATAAGTGAAATGCAAGTTACCAGAATTAAGAGAGGGGAAAATTGGAGTAAAATCAAAGCTACTGTCGAGGAGTAGAAACACAAGTCTTATTTATAACGCTACATCGCCCGATGTAGCGTTTTTACTTTACAAACAACTCATATACCACAAAAAAATATACTATTTTTATTTAAAATTTATTGAGGCATCTATTTAGCTACTTATTTTGATTCAGAATTACAAACAACGATCTTCAATTTGAGATTTTTTAATAGTTCTTATCACATTATCACTATAAATCTTATTTTTGATAAATAATAAACTTGATTTATCAGTATGAAAAAAAATATAGCCGTAGTTGCAGGAGGCAATTCTTCCGAATATGTAATTTCAATTAATAGTGCAGCCCAAATTGCTAAAATTCTTGATAAAGAAAAATATGATGTTTATACAGTTATTATTAAAGACATCGAATGGATCGTTAAAAGTGAAGAATTTTGCGATGTAATTGTTAATAAAGACGATTTTAGCTTTTCCTTAAATAATCAAAAAACAAAGTTTGATTGTGCTTTAATTTTAATTCATGGGACTCCCGGCGAAGATGGTAAATTACAAGGATACTTCGATACACTAAATATACCATATACGTCAGCAAATACACTAGCTTCTGCAATTACATTTAATAAAGTTTTCAGCAAAAACTATTTAAAACCTTTTGATATTCCTTTGGCAAAGTTTGTTTCAATAAGAAAAGGTGATATTATTGATGCTAATCAGATAATTAACATCACAGGACTTCCATGTTTTGTTAAACCTAATTGTGGAGGCTCAAGTTTTGGAATAAGCAAAGTTAAAGAAAAAGAAAAACTTCTTGAAGCCATTGGAGAAGCGTTTAAAGAAGACCATGAAGTAATAATTGAAGAATTTCTTGAAGGAAGGGAACTAACCTGCGGACTAGTAAAAACACAAAAGGATACATTTATATTCCCTCCTACTGAGATTGTAAGTAAAAATGAATTCTTCGATTACGAGGCCAAGTACACTGAAGGTATGGCAGATGAAATTACACCAGCTCCTATTTCAGAAAAACTCACAAAAGAAGTTCAGAATCTTTCATCACAGATATATGATATTTTTCAGTTAAACGGAATTGTTCGTGTTGATTACATCTATTCTAAAAACATACTCTATTTTATGGAAGTAAATACAGTTCCCGGAATGAGTGCAGCCAGTCTTGTCCCTAAACAGATAGAAGCTGCCGGAATGAATTTAAAAGATGTTTTTACATTAATTATTGAAGATGCTTTACAAAATAAATAAGTGTAATCATTTTCGTTTGTGTTTTAATACCAAAAAACAAAATATAAAAGCTGATCCTAATGGACCAGCTTTTATATTCTAACAACATGAAATACTTTTCTCTATTTCCTTTTTTCCTCGCCTGCCAGACGAGTAGGTTTTTTCTTTTCTTCAGCAGCCTTTTTTTCGCAAGCACTAGGACATTTTTTTGATTTTTCTTGTGAACATTTTTCTGTTCTTGCTTGTGAACATTTTTCCGTTTTTGCTTTTTCAGCTTTTTTTTCTGGTTCCTGAGCATTAGCTGTTGCTAAAGAGATAACAGCAATAAATGCTATGCTTGAAAATAATACTAGAAATTTTTTCATAACTATCTTAATTTTCGTTTATAAAATACTAAAACAAATATAGCAACAGAAAGCACTCCGTTGGGTTATGGCGAGGTTAATTCATGTTAACGTGATGTTAAAATCGTGCAAGTCATTCATTTTCTGGCTACATTTGTATCAATGAAAAACAGGAGATTACAAATTGGTATAATCACACTTACTTTCCTAAGCCTGGTGGCATTAGTTGCAATACAGGTATCTTGGATTGTTAAAGCTGCTAACATGCAGGAAAAACAATTTAGCCATAGCGTAAATCTTGCTATGAGACATATTGTTGAAGAAATAGCTGATAACGAATCAATTTGCACAGAGGTAGTTAGCTGTATTGACAAAGGAGGCTTAACATCATGTTATGAAAGCTTGTATAATAATGTTGAATGGACCAGGGTTGATTCAATTGTAAAGTGGGCTCTCAATTATTATCATATCAATACTGATTATGAGTTTGACATTGTTGATACCCGAAAAGATGCTGATTATAATGTTTGTAAAAAGACCTATTTTTCAGATAATCTCGAAAGTGTTCTTCTTCAAAATGCCATTGAGTTAAAAATTCGATTCCCTAAAAAAAGTGAATTTATTGCAGCACAAATTAGTCTAATGTTTATTAGTTCAATATTGTTAATTATTCTTATAAGTATATCCTTTATAATAATTCTGAAATATTATAAAAAAGAAAAAGCACTTTACCTTAGTACCCGTGATTTTATCAATTATATTACACACGAATTTAAAACTCC
>JAUVUS010000048.1 GCA_030600865.1 Bacteroidales bacterium
ATTTTTTAAAATCTACATCATCCTCATTGTCTGAAATTAACGGAATAAACTCACCATCGCTTTCCATGTCTGCTGCAAAAAATATACTTTTAAATTTACTCTCTTTTATTTTATTACTCATAATAATCTTATCCTTGTTAAAAACTTAAGCCCTCACGACATCCTGTCAGCCTTTCTATAAAAAAATACCGGGAATTAGAATTAGCAATCACTATGCCAAAAATTAAATTATTTAAATAAAACAATTTTGTTTGAAGCAAGTTAAAATAATCTGTATTTAGATGTTCTTTCAAAAATTTCTCTTATAATATCTTTTTCAACTTCATCCAGTTTTATATTTCTTCGTTCCATAACTTTTTCTGCCACTTCAAAAGCCTTGTTAATACCATAAACAGTAAACCCGTGCGCTCCTCCCCACGAAAACGAAGGAACAAAATTACGAGGGAATCCTTCTCCGAAAATATTCGCGTTTACTCCAACAACTGTTCCTGTATTAAACATTGTATTTATGGCGCATTTAGAATGATCGCCCATAATCAGGCCACAAAATTGCAGTCCTGTTTGTATGAAGCGTTCTGTTTCATAATTCCATACACGTACTTCGGCGTAATTATTTTTCAGATTCGAATTATTGGTATCAGCACCTAAATTACACCATTCGCCAATTACGGAATTACCTAAAAATCCATCATGTGCTTTATTTGAATATCCAAAAATTACGGAATTATTTACTTCACCACCCACCTTTGAATGAGGTCCAATTGTTGTTGGGCCATAAATTTTAGCAGATATTTTTAATACAGAATGATCACACAAAGCAAAAGGCCCGCGAATTACACTATTCTCCATGATTTCGGTATCTTTCCCAATATAAATTGGGCCGGTATCCGCATTCAGTGTAGCAAATTCTATTTTCGCCCCTTCCTCAATAAAAATATTCTCTTTCCCTAATACATTATTTGTAGTACTTAATTTTGCTGATTTTCTGCCTTTAGTCAGTAAGTCAAAATCAGATTTTATATTTTCTCCATTTAATCTAAAGATATCCCAGGGCCAAGTAATTTCTATTATATCTTCCTCGTAATCCTTTTTGTTATATTTATTTGTGTCTGTATAATCAAAGCTACTAACACTTTGCTGTTCAAGCTTAACTGCAATTATTTTACTGTTTTTTATTAAAGCCTCATTTAAGTTTAGATTTTCAAGATCGTTTAATAAACTGATATTTGGAATAACCGAACCACTTATTAAGATATTTTCCTCTTCAATATTTAGCTTATATTTTACTTGCAAATAATCTTTAGTAAAGTATGACATTTTTACATTAAGATGTTTTTCCCATTTTTCTTTAATAGTTAAGATCCCTGATCGAACTTCGCAAACAGGTCTGGTAAAGGTTAATGGTAATAAATTATCCCATGATTTATCGTCAAATAAAATATAATTCATAACGCAGTCTTTTTTAATGACATTGACAAATTTACATAAAAAAAGCTCCGAAATTCGGAGCTTTTCAAATTTTATATAGAGTTTTAGTTATTTCTTCTTGTCTACATGTTTTTTATACTTATTCATGTATTTATCAACACGTCCAGCAGTGTCAACAAGTGTCATCTTACCAGTATAAAATGGATGAGAAGTATTTGAAATTTCAACTTTAATTAATGGATATTCATTTCCATCATCATATTTAATAGTTTCTTTTGTAGGTGCCGTTGATTTAGTTAAAATCATTTCACCATTTGACATATCCTTAAAAACTATTAAACGATAATTCTCCGGATGTATTCCCTTTTTCATCTTTAAACTCCTTTATATTTTGCTATACTTTTTGTTCTATTATAAAACTTAATGGCTTGCAAAATTAAATATTGTTATTCTAAATACAAAATTAAATTGCTGTTTTTTAATTATTTATTTAAGGGGACCTCTAAAGCGAAAACCATTTATTTAAATCATAACTTGATTTGCCTAGCATATCTTTATGAGTAAATTCATTAGATTGTTTGTTATATTCATATTCCATTCCCCATTTCTTATGATGTTTAGCAATCTCTTCAATCGCAAAAACAAAATAATCAATTTCAGAATCCAAACTTGTCGGGTGAATTGACCAGCGTATCCATCCTGGTTTTTGCGAAAGATCACCATGGTTAATCAAGTCGGTTATTTCACGTGAATAATCATGACTAACATCTAAAAGATAATGCCCATAAGTTCCTGCACAAGCACATCCCCCACGTACCTGAATTCCATAACGATCACTTAATAGCTTAACAACTAAATTAAAATGAACATTCTCAATATAAAAAGAAAGCGCTCCTATACGATCAATCACATTATCGGCTAAAATCTTAACTCCTTGAACAGCTCTTAAACCTTTAAACGCACGAGGGATTAATTCTTTTTCGCGATTTTCTATGTTTTCGATTCCCATTTGATCTTTTAATTCAAATGTAAGTGCTGTTTTTATAGCTTGTAAGAATCCTGGAGTTCCTCCATCTTCTCTTAATTCAATGTCATCGATATATTTATACTCTCCCCAGCGATTTGTCCAATCAACCGTTCCTCCTCCGGGATTATCAGGAACTTCGCAGTTATATAAATTTGAATCAAATATCATAACACCTGCCGTGCCTGGCCCGCCTAAAAATTTATGTGGCGAAAAGAAAATTGCATCAAGTTTTTCCATTGGATCTTTAGGATGCATATTAATTTCGGTATAAGGTGCCGATGCAGCAAAATCAATTAAGCAAATACCATTATGCTCATGCATCAATCTTGCTAATTTATAATAAGGTGGTTTAACACCAGTAACGTTGGATGCTGCAGAAAAAGATCCGATTTTTAATTTTCTATCTTTAAATTTTTCTAATTGTTCACGAAGCTTTTCGGGATCGACTAAGAGATTTTCGTCGGGATCAATTATCACTACATCACAAATTGTTTCGTACCAAGAGGTTTGATTAGAATGATGTTCCATATGAGTAATAAAAACTACGGGACGATCCATCTCTTGAAGACATTCTTTATGTTTTAAAATTCCACAAGCTTTCAAACCCAGAATTCTTTGCAGTTTATTAATTACAGCAGTCATCCCAAATCCAGCCTGAATTAAAACATCGTTTGAATCGGCATTTACATGTTTTTTAATCAGATTCTTAGCATAATGGTAACTATGAGTCATTAAAGTTCCCGTCTCGCTCGTTTCGGTATGTGTATTTGCAACAAATGGTCCAAACTCTTCTAATATTTTTTGCTCAATAGGTCTATACAATCTACCACCTGCAATCCAATCGGCATACATAATTTTTTGTTCTCCATAAGGAGACATATATGTTGAATCAATTCCAACTATATTTTTTCTAAATTGCTCAAAATAAGACTCTAGTGATTTCATTGCAGTGTAATTTTAGATAATTAACTGAGACGTAAAAATAGAATAAAGGTTTAAAAAAGAGAAATAAAATTTTGATAATTTATTTTATTATAATTATCCCGCGATCTAATAACACGAAAATGGTTCCTAATACAAAACTATAGAACGCATACCATTTTATTGGGATATATTCAATCGGGCTTATTCCTAATTTGAAATAATTGTATATTATAAGTCCGACTTTTGAGATAAAATATACAGTAATTGTTGCCAAAGCAACACCAACAACACCATAATCTTTAACTAAGTATAAGCTTAAAAACACATTAGCCACAAGCTCAAAAACTGAAGTCAGTAAAAGAATTCGCCCCTTTTTTAATCCAATGATTATGGTATGAGGAAATAATAATCTGCTTACAATTGCAAGAATATATATTACAAATACATCGGCACTTCTTGTAAATTCCTGTGAAAACATTCCTCTATATAATGGTTTAGCAAAAAGCAATAGAATAATAGATAAAGGATACATAGAATGCATTATTCGAAGTGATTTCTTCTTAATCTGAGTCAGCGTATCTTTAAGTTTATCCTTTCGGGAAAATTCCATTAGCATAGCGGAACTTAAACCTGCTGCCATCATAATAACAAAAGGTAATTCTTTAGCTCCATAACGGAATATTGCAAATCCATCGGCTGAATAATGAGTAGTTACTACTAATCCATCAATATATTGTGCCGAACCACTTACCAAAACACTCAACATTATTGGCCCGGAAAAAGCCAGTACTTCTTTAATGAAAGGAAATGAAAATTTTATTTCGGAATAATTGTATAAGAGAGTGACTAACCATATATTCTTAATAACAGAAACCAAAACCAGTCCTCGAAGTGACCAGATTACATCATATCCTAAAGTTACAGGTAATATAACTCCTATTAATTGCAATGCTGAGGTAATATATCCATAGCTTAAAGTATTACTGTTTTTATCCTGAATCATGTAAATATATTCGACCAAATTGGCAGGACTACTTAACAATAAATACCATAGGGTTATATTTAATAAGGGTACATTACCCTTGTATCCAAATATAGAAAAGTTACCTTTTATGGCTAGACCGATTAAAAATACAACTACGCTAAAGAACATCAGAATAACGTACATATTAAATACTTCAGGAGATTTAGTCCCAACAACCTGTTCCTTTTCGCCAAAAGTTTTACTACTTTTAAATAATGGAAGAAATGACTGGATTAAACCGTTTACCCAGAAAAAACTCGCTACACTTGCAATAAAGATTGATACTTCAAACAATCCTATTTCTTCTTTCGACAAACCAATTTTTGTAAAAACAATCGAAATTATAAGGAATGTAAGAAATCTTAAGATGTTTATTGCCTGTAAACCCGTAACGTTATTAACGTATCTCTTTGCCCCTAGCACCTGTATATTTTTGAATTTGAGCTCAAAAATACATTTAAACAATAAAATAAAAAACTAAATCAATTTATTATTGTCTATTGTCAATTGACAATTAAACTTTGAGAATTATTTATTCGTTCCGTTCCTGAAGATATACGTTGTTATTTGGAATTTTTCCGGTAAGTTTTCGGGAAGTAATTTCCAGTTTGTCAGGGTTAGAATGTTAAATAAATCTTCAAAATATTTTAACTGATTATTGCATAATATTAAAATTCTTAATTATATTTGCAGTCCGAAAAATGGTGGTTGTAGCTCAGTCGGTTAGAGCGCCGGATTGTGGTTCCGGAGGTCGTGGGTTCGACCCCCATCTTCCACCCAAAAAGCTTCGATAAGATATCGGAGCTTTTTTATTTATAAAAATTCCTCTGTCGCATTGCTTCAAAAACCAAAATGGCTGTAGATGTTGAAACATTCAAGGAATCTATTTCACCACTCATTGGAATAATAATTTGCTCATCAGCAGTTTTTAACCATTTTTCGGTTAATCCATCAGCTTCGGTTCCCATTACAATTGCTGTTGCTTGAGTAAAATCTTTTTCGTGGTAATACTTATTTGCTGTTAGAGCTGCCGCATATGATTTAATACCTTTTTCTTTTAACCACTTAATGGTTTCATCACTTGAGCACGCAATCACCTGATTTGTAAAGACACATCCAACACCAGACCGGATTACATTAGGATTATATATATCAGTTAAAGGATCGCAAATAATTACAGCATCAACATTAGCTGCATCTGCTGTACGTAAAATTGCACCTAAGTTACCTGGTTTTTCTACCGACTCAAGTACAATTACAAGAGGATTCTTCCGTAATTTAATATTTCCCAGTTTAAGATGTTTGGGTTCTGCCAAGGCAATAAGACCTTCAGTTGAACCACGATATGCTAGTTTCTCAAATATCTCTTTACTTATTTCAAAGCTTTGTGCATCGATATTAAAATTCGCCTTAACAACATCCATAGAAATAATATCAGGACAAATAAATAAAGTTTTCAGTTGTATGCCTGACTTTATGGCGAGGCTAATTTCTCGCATACCTTCAATTACAACAAGATTTTGTTTTTTACGTTCTGAAGATTTTTGCTGAAGCTTGACTATATTCTTAATTTTCGGATTTTGAACACTTGTAATCTTTTCAATCATATCTTTTATAATAATATTTACAAAATAAAGAGGTTCTATTTTAATTTGCTATGTAAAACTTAGTGAACTCTTTGTGTTCTTGCCTGCTGGCAAGCAGGTTTGTGTCTTTGTGGCAATAAATTTTTTGCCACTAAGTCTCTAAGTCACAAAGAATCACAAACACACTTTCCAACGCTCATTTAAACTATAGCCAAATAATACTTTAAGGTATTACTTATCAGATACTTTAAAAACAAAACCTACTCCATGCTTATTTTCAATAGCAACACCGGGAACAGATTTAAAATATTTTCTTAATCGCGTTATAAAAACATCTAAACTACGGCCTGCAAAATAATCATTTTCGCCCCACAAAACATTTAAAATTCTTTCGCGAGTAACCACAGTGTTTTTGTTTTCTACAAAAAATTTCAAAAGTTCTGCTTCGCGATATGTTAAACTATTTTCTTTTGTACCAGTTAACAACTTTAAATTCTCACAATCAAAAATTGCTTTTCCGATTTTTATATTCTGATCTTCTGTCTCGGGATCAATGATTTTTTTACGCTTTAAAAAAACTTTAATACGTAAAATAAGCTCTTCAATATTATAAGGCTTAATAATATAGTCGTCTGCACCTAATAACAAGCCCTTAATTCTATCTTCAGGCAAAGTTTTCGCGGTAATAAATAAAATAGGGATCTCATTATTTACTGATCGCACTTTATGTGCTAAATCGAATCCATCCATTTTGGGAAGCATAACATCAAAAAGGCAAATATCAAAAGTATCATTTGAGAAAAGCTCAAATGCTTTCACTCCATCAACTGCATTGACAACATCAAAACCTTTTCTCTTAAGATTGTCAGTTGTGATAAAACTTAAAGTTTCATCATCCTCAACATATAATATTTTAGGAGCTTTATTCACAGTCATCATCATTTAATGGAATAATAATTATAAATTCTGTACCTGACTTGATTTCACTATTAAACTTAAATTTCCATCTATGCCTTTTAATAACATCTTTAACATAACTTAAACCCAAGCCGAATCCCTTAACATTGTGCACATTACCTGTAGGAATACGGAAGAACTTTTTAAAAATTTTCTTTTGATATTTTTTATCAATTCCAATTCCATTATCCTTTATTTTCAAAAAAAGATGCTTTTTATCCGATTCTGTCGAAACGATTATTTCAGGTTTCATTTCACAATACTTCAATGAATTGTCGATTAAATTTATTATGAGATTTGTAAAATGGAATTTGTTGGCACACACAATGTAATTTTTAGCTTTAAAATCCATAGAGAATTGTCCTTGTTTATCATTTACACGCCAAATTACATTGTCCATTATTTTAAGTAAAAACTCATGTAGGTCAATATTCTCTTTATTTAATTGCCTTATACTTTCTAACTCGTTCATGCCAAGCACTTTTTCAATATGTCCTAATAAAGCGTTTGCCTGAGATTTTATTATTTGTGAATATCTTTTAATTCTGTCAGGTTCATTAATAATATCTTTCTCATTTAACACATCGGTGGAAAGAACAATTGAAGATAATGGAGTTTTAAACTCATGTGTAAGATTATTTACCACATCTTTTTGTAATTCAGAAAAACGCTTTTGCTGCAAAATAACAATTAAAGCATAGGCCAAGAACAAAACCACAAAAATTAAAATTCCCGATAAAATATATATGCTATTGATATTACCTAATATATACTGTTTACGCCATGGGAAATAAATTCCAAAATAGTAAACAAACTCCTCGTGTTTAGATAACTCAATATTTGAAGGTTTATCCTCCTTTTCACTCAAATTAATGTATTTGCCATATAACATTTCATCTGTTTGGCAATCATAAATAGCATATTCAAAATCAAGTTTTATATTTTGTTTCTCGAATGTTTTAATAAGATAATGTTCGAGTATATCGGCATCAATAAAATCATTTACATTAACCAAAAAATAATCAAGAGAACTTTGGTATACAGGGTTTACTCCAACATATTCATAATTATTCAATTCGTAGATTTGCTCCACTACATCCCAAAGTGCAACCTGAATTTTTTGATTTAATTTTTGTTCCTCGTTATTGAAAGTAACCTGAAAAAAATAAACCTGAAGAGAAATAATTCCAATAATAGAAATTAAACCTAAAAAAATAACCAATCGAATTGCCGGTTTTCTCATAAAGCTAATTTAGAGAAATAATTCGTTACCTGAATAAAATTAACATAAGTTAACAATATATGAGATTGTTTTATATACTCCTCTTAAACCAAATACCCTAACTTAACAATTACCATACACTGTATCTTATTGATTATTAATAAAAATCAAATCATTTTTTTAAGGCAGACTCTAATAATTATTGGATTTTTAATATTTATTCCATTATCTTTGTTTTGTTATAAGTTGAGCATTAAGTTAAGTCTGATTCCTAATTAAATCTTTAATTTTTCATACTTACTTTTTTACTCTCCTTAAACAAAAATTATTCATTTAACATTTTTTATTATTATGAACATTTTTATCGCAAATTTGAACTTTAAGGTTCAAAGTGAAAAATTGCAAGAAATTTTTGAAGAATACGGTGAAGTATCTTCTGCCAAAATTATTTTCGACCGTGCAAGTGGCCGCTCTAAAGGATTTGGCTTTGTTGAAATGCCAAATGACGAAGAAGCAAACAGAGCAATGGAAGACCTTGACGGTGTTGAGATTGAAGGTAAAACAATCGTAGTAAAAAAAGCAAAGCCAAGAGAAGAAGGTGTCCGCTAAAGAAATCAAGGAAGATATTAATCTGACTTAGTTTTTATGTCTTAGAAAAGATTAGATAACTCTATATTCCCCGGAAGTTTAACTTATCGGGGATTTTTATTTTGACTTCCAATAAATACTTTGCACATACTCATTCTTTAGTATCACATAGAATTAATTTTATTAAGATCTAACTTAGCAGATAATTATTACAACAATTTAAATTTCTAAAGCAACTATCATTAATAATAATACATCTTAAAAGAAAATAACCCAAATTAATAACTATGAAACCTGCAAAATCCTATCTTTTATTTATCTTGTTCATATCGTTAATTTTGTTTTCAGGGTGTCCCTTAAGTAATGATTTTGAGGAAGGCCGATTTCCTGATACTCCTGTAAACTTTGAAAGTATAAACTCTGAATTTGACGATTATAATGCTGCTGCACCATTTGATTTATATAATGAATTTTCATATTTATTTTCGTCGAACAGAAATTCTGCAGGTACAGAATATGATATTGTAAATTACTTTGTAGAATTTCACTATTTATCGGAAACTAACCAGGTATATTTCAACGCTTTAGATATTGGGTCTTCGTATTATGATTCAGCTGTAGTAAAAATAAACACTCCTTCGAATGAATTTGGCCCTTTTATGATGTACAGCCAGGATTATTTATATGATTTATTTTTTTTCGCCACTGATTCTTCAGGCAACCTCGACATTTACTATTTACAACATTCTATATACAATGACAACTGGAATGACCCAAAACCTATAAGCAAAATAAATACCGAATACAACGAAGCATATCCTACTTTTAATCGAAATCAGGATGAAATGTATTTTTGTTCTGATGCCAATGGAGTATATAACTTTTATAAAGTAGACTTGCCATCAAGCACATCGGTAGTTGACTGGCTTCAGACAGAAGATTTGCCAACCTGGATTGTTTGTGATGTTTTAAACAGTTCTTTTAATGACAAATGCCCATATATTAATGGAAATATAATGGTTTTTGCATCAGATCGTGAAGGGGGATATGGAGGTTTTGATTTATATTATTCAGAATATATCGATGGAAACTGGTCAGAACCGGTAAATTTTGGCGAAACAATTAATACGGAATATGACGAATTCAGGCCAATTACTATTTATGCATACTATTATATAAATGATGTTATGTTATTCTCATCGAACAGACCCGGGGGACTTGGAGGTTTTGATCTTTATTATGTTGGTATACCAAAAATGATACTCTAAATAAAATTGGAAAATGTGCAGAATGAGCTAAATTTCACGCAGAGACCGCAAAATTTTTACGCTAAGAACGCTAAGTCGTTATCAATGCATTATTTGCGATACCCTGCTAGCCGGCTAATGTCAATAAGTTAAGAATAGTAGCCCTGAAAGGGCTATGTGTACTAGCGTAGGGCAACGCCCTACGGTTAATGATAAAAGGG
>JAUVUS010000466.1 GCA_030600865.1 Bacteroidales bacterium
ATGGTGAATCATAATAATGGAAATAAAAGTGTAAGCGCGAACGATGCTTATACAACAGATGGAACAGCAGATTACAGGCCTGATTAAGCGAGCATAAATTATTCAAATATTTTAAAGCGCCTGTTTACCGAAGTTCCAATTGTTATTGGTGGTGTTGAAGCTTCATTGCGAAGATTAACTCATTATGATTATTGGACTGATAAGCTTAAACCGAGTATTTTGGAAGAAAGCAAAGCCGATTTACTCATTTACGGAATGGGAGAAAAACCTTTGAGTGAATTGGTTAAATTATTGGAAAAAGGCATTTCTTTTGAATCCATAAAAACGATTCCTCAAACAGTATATATTATAAACGAAGAGCTAATTCCGGAAAATAAAAATTGGGAAAATTTTGAATTATTTAGTCATGATGAATGCATAAAGGATAAAATAAAATATGTTAAAAATTTCAAGATTATTGAAGAAGAATCGAACCGATATCAAAGCACAAAACGATTAATTCAAAAAGTTGGGCAAAAATCAATCATTGTAAATCCTCCATTTGAGCTATTTTCAGAAAAAGAAATGGATGCAATATATAATTTACCTTTTACCCGGCTTCCGCATCCAAAATACGCTAAAAAGGAATCTATTCCGGCTTATGAAATGATACGGCATTCTATTACATTGCATCGAGGTTGTTTTGGGGCTTGTTCTTTTTGTACGATTTCGGCACATCAGGGGAAATTTATTAGCAGCCGTTCTGAGAAATCTGTTTTAAAAGAAGTGGAACAGGTAACAAATATGTCTGATTTTAAAGGATATATTTCTGATTTAGGAGGCCCTTCTGCTAACATGTACAAAATGCAGGGAATTGATATTGAACAATGTAAAACTTGTAAAAGAGCATCTTGTCTTCATCCAGCTATCTGTAAAAATCTCAGTACTGATCCAAAGCCATTAACTAAAATATACAAACAAACACATAAGCATCAAAAAGTTAAAAAAGCTTTTGTCGGAAGTGGTATCCGTTACGATTTATTCATGCATAAACTTAATAATCCTGACTATGCGGATTATGCCGATGAATTAATAAAAAATCATGTATCAGGTAGATTAAAAGTGGCACCAGAACATACTTCAGAAGATGTACTAAAGATTATGCGAAAGCCTGATCTTGGTATGTTTCATGAATTCAAAAAGTTGTTTGATAAGATCAATAGAAAACACCAATTGAACCAACAACTCGTTCCATACTTTATTTCGAGTCATCCGGGATGTAAAAATATTCACATGGCTGAGCTGGCAGTAGAAACTAAAATGATGGATTTTAAACTTGAACAAGTACAAGATTTTACTCCTACTCCTATGACTTTGGCAACTGTAATGTATTATTCAGGTATTAATCCTTATACCATGGAAAAAATTTCTGTTGCACGTAGTAAAGATGAAAAATTATCACAACGTAAATTTTTCTTTTGGTACAAAAATGAGTTTAAAAACAACATTATCTCTGAATTACGGAAAGCCAAACGTGAAGATTTAATCGATAAGCTTTTTGGGAAGATCACTCAAAAAATACATCATAAAAACAAAAGAAGAAAAAGATAAGTCACTTACAAAGGCTTATAAATGAAGTAAATTGTATGGATGTTCGCAAGTTAATATTTAGAGTTTAATTTCCCCGGTTCATTCATAATTCATCAATATTTGCTATCTTCAAACTTTATTAACGTGTCCAGGTAGCAATCGGAATGCAACAGGACGAACTAATCGAACTTAGTGAAACGATCTCACGTACGTAGTGAGTAACTGAGCGTCTTCATAAACGTTGGCGAATAAAGCTCCCTCCAAACTTTTAATAAGTTTAAAAAAAATCTTGAAATTAAAAGAGACTTAATAATTTTTGACTATTATTGTCAAATAAAAATAATCAATAACACCAAATGAAAAAAATAGTAGAAAAGTATGTGGAGATGCCGAAAAGTATTCGTCGGCCAATGTGGCAAATTTGGCATAAATTAATTATCAAATTTGATAAAAAAGGAGGTGCTATTTTTATGAACTACGGTTATCAAGGTCTTAATGGTGCTAAACCGGTTCAATTGAACGAAAAAGATGAAATTAACCGTTATTGTATTCAACTATACGATCATGTTGTAAACAGGGTTGATCTGAAAGGAAAGAATGTCCTTGAAGTTGGTTCAGGAAGAGGTGGCGGAGCTTCTTTTATTAAAAGATATTATATGCCGGAAACATATACTGCAATGGATATTTCCAGTGCTGCCATTGATTTTTGTTCTAACTATCATAAAGTTCCCGGTTTATCATTTATTAAAGGATATGCTGAAGAACAACCATTCGAAGATCAATCTTTCGATGCTGTAGTTAATGTTGAATCGGCCAGATGTTATGGCAATATTAGTAAATTTTTCAGCGAAGTATATCGTGTGTTAAAACCTGATGGTCATTTTCTTCTTGCAGATATGATCAAAAAAAATGAATTAGATCCTTTCCTTAATGATTTAAAG
>JAUVUS010000447.1 GCA_030600865.1 Bacteroidales bacterium
CCACGATATTTTGTATTCTTCGTTCTCATCAAACGTAATTCGTTGGTTTGGCGGCGAATCATTCCTTGTACCATTCACTATTAAATAATCGTAATCAAAAGCTTGATCATTGGCAATTCGTATTCCATCAATACGGCCACCCAGAACTAACTTTAGTTTATCATTTAAAAACTTTTGTTCGTTCTGTAAAAATAAGCCGGCACTACCAAAACAAGATTCGGGAATTGGAGTTTCTCCACGTTCAATATTATTTGTTACAGTAATATTCCCTAATGAATCTAACACATCAACCCGAATATACTTTTCACGGCTGGTTACTAATTTTCTTCTCCAAACATCAAAGCCTGCAATAAAATAATTGCCTTCACTAAAACTCCAATCACTTTGAATTTGAATACCATCGGTTGTATGCTCACCACTAGGAGTAAATAACTCAGGTGTTGTAATAGATGTTGGAGTAACAGTTGATATGTTCGGAATTAAGTCAACATCTCTCAAAATATATTGATGAAAATATCGAATATTAAATAATTTAAATGATTCTGAAATATCTTTAATTTCGTAATTAGCAGAAAACATCTGTCGTTTTGCATCAGTATAGGTTGCTGTAGAAGGACCCGGTAAAGCAGCACCACCGGGAATACCAACATCGTTGGCATCGAAATATTGGTATTTCAATTTTAAGGTATGATTATCTTTTACTTTAAATCCGGCTGTTGCAGAAATACTTTTATCTTCGAACTGACTATTATCTAATGTTCCCTCAGGTGTTTCTAAATCATTTGCATCACGCATTGAACCACTAAGGCTGACATACCATCTTTTTGATCCTGAGTTAAATGCAAGTTTTCTGGTAAATAAATCATTAACAGTACTATATCCTGTATTAAAGCGCCCATTAAAATATGCAGGTGAATTAAAATAACCTTCGTTAGTTATCACATTAACAATACCTCCCATTGCACCAGTTCCGTATAGCGATGATGATGCTCCTTTTATTACTTCAATTCGCTTAATATCATCCATATCAAAAAACGACATTGAAGCCATTAAATCTGTGGCAGTCTCAATTCTGTTACCATCAACTAACATTACAATACGCTGCTGACTTAAACCACGTATATTAATGCCTGTAGCCCAAATGCCATCGCGACTTAAAGCAACTCCAGATTCCTGTGCCAGAACATCAGAAGCAGTAAACGCAGACGATAACTCAATTTGTTTTTGATCAACAATTTCCAAAGGAACAGGAACTTCCCTTATCTTTTGATCTTGTCGAATACTGCTTACAATAACTTCGCCCAGATTAATTAATTCTTTTTCTAACTTAAGATCAAATTGAATATCAGAATTTATCAATTTAAGTTCCTGATATTTTTTATAAGCTACATAAGAAGTTATAATTTGGTATTCTCCTTTTTCAATTCCTTTAATATTAAACTCCCCTTTTAAATTAGAGATTGAATAATAGTTATTAGATTGATTTTGATTAATTAACTGTATATGAACTCCACCTAAAGTCTCGTTGGTTTCGGAATCCATAACAATTCCTTTTAACTCATATTGCTGCGAAAATGAACTAAAAGAGATTAATAAAAAAAATAAAAGTTTAATTGTCTTCATCATTATTTCGGTTCTTTAAGAGTACTGATTTAACCTGAATGCCTTTTAAGCGCCCAAGCTGACCGGTTAAAGAACCAATCTCATCAGTTGTACCTTCAAGAACAAGAGAAATAATGTTTTGGCCATTGCTTCGTGGCAAACCTTGTCGACCAATAATAATGTTGGAATGTTTGAAAGCAATTTCATTCATTTGCTGAACTACATCGGTGCTTTCTATTAAAATAAGTGCAGATCCAATTCTCTTTTCCATCAGATTTCCTCCGGATTAGATTTATTCTTTAACCTTGAAACAGATATACTTCCGTTTCTCAGAAAGATTTGATTAATACTATTGTTAATTATTTAACAAAGATAAGGAGTATTTGTTTATACAGCAAATGATATTTGTCAGGTTTATATATTAGTTTTGAGTTTTGAGTTTTGAGTTCTGAGTTTCAAGTTACTGGTTATCAATTGCTAACGGTTTCAGATTTCAAATTTTAAACTACTAATTATAACCGAAATTAAATCCAAAGCTAATTATAAGTGGATTCATATTAACAGTATTTAAATCCAGTGGATTTCCGTTATAATTTAAAGTTCCATCAATAATATTTTCTTTATATTTCTTTTTACCCAGACCAGATTCTTATTCGAATTTAATGGTATGATAGTGGTATTTTATGAAGAATAAATATTATAAGTTTCTTAATATTTTAAACCTTATGTAAATTTCATTAGATTTGCTTTTAAACTTAATCTATGAGAAAGATATATTTGATAATTCTTTTATTTTTAGCAATTACAGGCTGTAAACAACAAACAGAAATCCAAAAAACAAAAATTGCTACATTAAAAGGTCCTTCAGCCATAGGAATGGTAAAAATGATTGATAGTTTAAATAATACTCCCAATGCAAATATTGAAATAACAATTTATAATGAACCTATACAAGTTCGGAAATTAATGCTTGAAAATGAAGTTGATTTTGCAATACTACCTACAACCATGGGAGCTATACTTTATAATAAAAAAGTACCTTATCAATTAGCTGCGATCCCAGTTTGGGGAACACTGTATTTATTCGGAAATGATACAACAATTCAAAGCTGGAATGATATGAAAGGCAAAAGAATCAATTTAATGGCAA
>JAUVUS010000007.1 GCA_030600865.1 Bacteroidales bacterium
CGTCACTTAACAATTTAACAACGTATGTGGTTTCTCTTTGTGATGATGCAGCAAAAATCGGTTTTTCAAAATCTTTAACTTCAGACTGTATTGACAATCCGGGGGTAAAAAACTCTCCCGGACTAAATACTATTACTGCATTTACATCAGGATTGTTTTTTGCAACCAACAAGCTTAGCGAAGCAGAAAAAGAACTTCCGAATAATACGATTGGTTTTTTGCTTCGTTCTTTTACCCATTTTATAGCTGCTTCAATATCTTTTTGCGAACTCAGGTAGTCAACCGAATATCCTTGCTGAACGGCAAGCAAAGCGGTGTGATTTTGAATATAATTTACCTCGCCCCCTGCACGTAAATCAACCGCTAAACAATTATAACCAAATTTTAATATTTTATTTGCAATTTGTCGATATTCTCCACGACTATATCCTGCCTGATGGAAAAGTAAGATATATGGATTGCCAGGGTCTGTTTCGTATAAGTCTGCAGTTATTTTTAATCCATCTTCGGCAGAAAATGTTACTTTTTCCTGAGCCTCAAGAAATAAAAATGAAAATGTGAATATGCTAATTATTATTAATCTCATACCTTATAAAAACTACATTTTTATCGATTCTGCAAGAATAATGACAATATTATCTTTAACCTCAATAACACCCCCGCCTATTTCAAAAAAAGATTCGGATCCCCTTTCTACAATTTTCACTTTCCCTTGTTCAAGTGTTGAGATAATCGGCGCATGATATTCAAGCACAGCAAAAGAACCTTTACTCCCGGGAACTTGCACTGAATTTACTTTCCCTGAATAAACTTTTTTATCTGGTGTTATTATCTCCAAATACATAGACCAAAAATCTCAGTTAAAAATGTAAGTTATTTCTTTTTCTTGGCTTCAGCAAGCATTTTTTCACCTTTTTCAATTACCTGTTCAATAGTTCCAACTAACTGAAAAGCAGCTTCCGGATATTGATCAACCTCGCCATTAAGAATCATATTAAATCCTTTAATAGTGTCTTCAATGCTTACAAGCTCTCCCTTTAATCCTGTAAATGCTTCAGCAACATGGAAGGGTTGTGATAAAAATCTTTGAACTCTTCTAGCTCTGTGAACTGCTAATTTATCTTCTTCGGAAAGTTCGTCCATTCCCAGAATAGCAATAATATCCTGTAATTCTTTATATCGTTGTAAAATTTCTTTAACATTTTGTGCTGTTCGGTAATGTTCTTCTCCTATAACTTCAGGAGTAAGTATTCTAGAAGTAGAATCGAGAGGATCAACAGCAGGATAAATTCCAAGCTCCGAGATTTTACGACTTAACACCGTTGTGGCATCTAAGTGAGAGAACGTTGTTGCTGGAGCAGGGTCTGTTTAATCATCGGCAGGCACATAAACTGCTTGAACAGACGTAATCGATCCATGTTTTGTAGAAGTAATACGTTCCTGCATCAAGCCCATCTCTGTTGCCAATGTTGGCTGATAACCTACCGCCGAAGGCATTCGCCCGAGCAATGCCGATACCTCAGATCCTGCCTGTGTAAAACGAAAGATATTATCAATAAAAAATAAAATGTCGTTTCCTTTTCCTGAGGATTTATCTCCATCGCGAAAAGATTCTGCTAATGTCAATCCTGTTAAAGCAACCGTTGCACGTGCTCCGGGAGGTTCGTTCATTTGTCCAAAAACCAGGCTTGCCTGAGATTTCTTTAATTCTTCAAGATCAATTTTCGATAAATCCCAACCACCAGCCTCCATGCTCTTTTCAAACTCTTTGCCATATTTTATTACTCCTGATTCAATCATCTCACGTAATAAATCATTTCCTTCACGAGTACGTTCACCTACACCTGCAAAAACTGTTGTTCCTGAATATGATTTTGCCACATTGTTAATCATCTCCATGATTAAAACAGTTTTGCCTACTCCGGCACCACCAAACAAACCAATTTTTCCTCCTTTTGAATAGGGCTCAATTAAATCAATAACCTTTATTCCTGTAAATAAAACCTCTTTTTCAGTTGTTAAATTAACGTATTCAGGTGGCTGATTATGAATCTCGTATCCTCCCTTTTTATCGAGATCTCCAATTCCATCTATAGGATCTCCAATAACGTTTATTAATCGACCACGAACTTGTTCTCCAACAGGAACTTTAATAGGTGTTCCTGTAACAACAACATCCAGCCCGCGCCGTAATCCATCAGTTGAATCCATAGCAATACAGCGTACTGTATTTTCTCCTATATGTTGTTGACATTCAATTACAAGAAGAGAGCCATCGTCTCGTTTTATTTCCAATGCATCATGAATGTTTGGAAGGTCTGTACCCGTTTTTTCAAAGCTTACATCAACTACCGGACCTATTACCTGAATAATTTTTCCTGAATTTTTTGACATTCTGTTGATTTTTGAAGTAAATAAAAGCCTTTTTCACAAATTTACGTTTTTTATACGATTTAATCACTTTTTGGATACATCGATACCATTTTTTTAATAATTTCGTTATTTATTTTGTAGCATGGTATTTGTGTTCTGATTTAAAATTAAAATTTGTTTAACATTAAAATAATACTAAAATGAAAAAGAGAAGATTAAGATTATTTATTTTTACAATTGTATTAAGCAGTTTATTTGTAATAAATTCAAATGCACAACCTATTAATATTGGTGGAGGCCTGGTTATAGGAACTGATCGTCCTAATATTGGTTTAAAAGTTCAAGGTACTTATGGAATGGATTTCTTATTGGAAAACCTAAGTGGTGCAGCAGCATTTACATTCTTTATTCCTTCATCAACGCCAAGCATAACTTATAACAGATGGGCTATTGATGTTGACGGGCATTATAAATTTTATGAAACATCTGATTTTGAATTTTATGCTTTGGGTGGTTTAAATATTGCTTCTTATAAAGCAAAAACTACTGCATTTGGCACTTCAGTTACTGTTTCAGGAACAAAACCCGGATTAAATGTAGGGGCAGGTGCAATCTACAATTTTGGCGACAAAATGAAAGCCTTTAGTGAGTTTAAATATATTTTAAGCAACTACGATCAGGCTGAAATTACATTTGGTGTTTTATTTGAATTATAGTTTTTTATCTTATAAAATTTTATAAAATTTGCCGGGGATATTCAATCCGGGGATATTCAATATTGAATATCCCCTTTTTTAATCCTATAAAAAATGAAAAAGTTTATTGTCTTATTTTCCCTGATTTTCTCTGTTTTAATGCTCGGTAATTCTGCAAAAGCTCAATTTGACTATTTTGGTGGAGGAATTGCATTAGCAACTGGTGGCGAATATAAATATGATGGATTGCTATACTATAATAACTCTTTTGGAATTGATTTAAGAGCAAGTTATAACTATAATAAAAAACTTAAAATTGTACCGGACTTTAAAATATACCTACCCAATACAGAACCATACCCTTCTGGAGGAGAGTCAAAAACTACGGTTTATGTTTTTAATCTGAATGCACATTTCATTTTAAATCCTAGAACACGAAACAATTATCACTTATATTTACTAGCAGGAGCACACATCGGAGCATGGAGTATTAAAGACAACCACGTCCCTTCTGTTGGCGATCCCCAACAGTTAAATATTAACGAATTTAAATTTGTGCCAGGGGGGAATGCGGGAGCAGGAATGCAATTTGTAATCGGAAATAAAACCCTGTTTTTTGCTGAAGTAAAATATGTAATTGCTAAAACAAACCAAATGGTATTTACACCAGGCTTGTTATATTCATTTTAATTAATCCGTTTAATTAATTTTTCTGCAAGCTTTTTAAGTTCGCTTTTTTTATACTCCTCAACAGAAACCCGGTTAAGATAATCCAAGGCTTTATGATTTAACTCCTCAATTCTTTTTTGAACAATATTTCGAATATTTAATCTATTGTAAATCTCGGTTACCGCATCTACCTTTATATTACGCTCAAGATCTTTTGAAAGTAATAAGTCATTTAACTGTTTTTTATCTTCTCCTTTAGCTAATTCACGGGCTTTAATAAGCATAAATGTTTTTTTATTGGCGACAATATCACCGCCTATTTGCTTGCCAAAAACAGCTACGTCGCCATATACATCAAGCAAATCATCCTGTAACTGAAATCCCAATCCAATATTTCTGCCAAATTCGTAAAGAAAATTAGCATCACTTTTATCAGCACCGCCAAGTAAAGCGCCAATTTTTAATGCAGCAGCTAAAAGAACCGATGTTTTTAACTCAATCATTCGAAGATATTCCTGTTCTGATACATTGTTTCTGTTTTCAAATTCCATGTCGTATTGTTGACCCTCGCAAACTTCAAGCGCTGTATTATTAAATACTTTTAAAATATCCCGAAATTTTGGTGACTCACATCCTAAAAAGTATTCGTATGCCTTTATAAACATTGCATCACCCGAAAGAATGGCTGTGTTTTCGTTCCATTTCTTATGAACTGCAGGCTTGCCTCGGCGAATATCGGCATGGTCCATTATATCATCGTGCAACAAAGTAAAATTGTGAAATATTTCCAATCCTATTGCTGGTTTTATTGCTTCTTCTACATTATCAGAGAATAAATTACAAGCCATTAAAACTAAAACGGGTCTTATTCTTTTACCTCCCGATTCAAGCGTATAATTTATAGGATCATATAATGAAAATGGCTCCCGCCCAATTTTTTCATTTGATATTGAATCATTTATTTTTCCCTGAAGTTCTGCGAACGTAAACATTTAGTTTTCTTTTTAATATTTCTCAAAATTATGATTATATCTCGATTTCTCAAATAAATAATTCTTGTAGTGTTATCTTATTGTTAATTAAATGTTATGTTAATGTTATGATAAATTGCTCTTTTTTATAGTTTTGTACTCAATATTTAAAACTTGAATAAATGGAATACAGTTTTATAGACTTTTTAACCCTTTTGGGATCGTTAGGTTTTTTCCTATATGGAATGAAACTAATGAGTGAGGCTTTGCAGAAAGTTGCCGGTGATAAAATGAGAAATATTCTTGCCAGGATGACATCAAATCCTGTTAAAGGTGTTTTTACGGGATTAATGATCACTGCAATTATTCAGTCATCATCAGCCACAACTGTTATGATGGTTAGTTTTGTAAATGCAGGTTTGCTTTCATTAACAGAATCCATTGGTGTAATTATGGGTGCTAATATTGGAACAACCGTTACAGCCTGGTTAATCTCATTACTTGGATTTAAAGTTGACATTAGTGTTATTTCATTGCCATTAATCGGGTTAGGATTTCCTTTATTATTTTCAAAAGCAAATAAGAAAAAATCGTGGGGCGAGTTTATTATTGGTTTTGCCATGATCTTTTTAGGATTAACTTATTTAAAAGGATCAGTGCCGGACATAAAGCACCATCCTGAAATATTGGCTTTTTTATCAGATTATACATCACATAAGGTTTTTTCTCACTTGTTATTTTTAGCCATAGGCACTTTTTTAACCATGATTATCCAATCGTCAAGTGCAACAATGGCCTTAACTCTTGTAATGTGTAATAATGGCTGGATACCGTTTGATATAGCCGCAGCAATGGTTCTTGGAGAGAATATAGGAACAGCGGTAACAGCAAATATTGCAGCAGCAGTGGCAAATGTTTCGGCAAAAAGAGCAGCAAGAGCCCATCTGATTTTTAATATTCTGGGTGTAATCTGGGTTTCGCTTATTTTTACTTCTTTTTTATCAGCCATAAACTGGTTTATAATCAAAATAGGAGGAACATCTCCATATGATTCACCGCATGCAATCCCAATAGCATTGTCTATTTTTCACACGACCTTCAACATTGCCAATGTGCTGATTTTTATCTGGTTTACTAAGTTTATTCAGTTAATCGTGACAAAAATGGTTCCAATGCAAGATGATGCTGAGGAGTTTAGATTAAAACATATTAACACTGGTCTTTTATCTACTGCAGAAATGTCTATTCATCAGGCAAAAAGAGAAATTATGGTATTTGCCGAACGTATTGAAAAAATGTACAATTATGTAGTGAGTTTGTTTTCAGAAACCAATGAAAAGAAATTTTATAAATTATACGACAATGTTGAAAAATACGAAGGTATTAGTGATAGGATGGAGGAGGAAATTGCAAATTATCTGACAAAAGTTTCTGAAGGCGAATTAAGTATTTTAGGTTCGAAAAGAATAACGGCAATGTTGAATGTTATTACTGATTTAGAAAGCATTGGAGATAGTTGTTATAACCTGGCTAAAACATTAGTTCGCAAAAGAGATAAAAAAATATTATTTGAAACATCATTAAATGAAAACCTTATTCAAATGATGGAATTGGCTCAGAAAGCTTTAACTGAAATGCAAAAGAATCTGGACCACGGATACAATAATATAAATATTACTGATGCTCTGGAGTTAGAAGAAAGAATAAACAGGTTCAGAACCAAGCTCAAAAAAGACCATTTAAAAAGCATAGAGAAAAAAGAGTATAACTATCAAACCGGTATAATTTATAATGACCTATATTGCGAATGTGAAAAATTAGCTGATTTTGCTATAAACGTTTCTGAGGCTATTGAAGAAATAAATCATTAATTCTTTAATCATGTAATCATCCGGCCTCCAAGGCTTTAGAAACCTTGGAGGTCTTTTCGTTTCTGAAAATAAGTTCTCCCTTATTATATTAGATTCTGACTCCCATAATCATCATGTCATCAAGTTGTGAATAATCTCCCTGCCATTTCCCCATCGTTTTTTCAATCTCTGTTTTTTGATTATCCATAGATTTGTCAGATATATTAATCAATAACTCTTTAAACGATTTTTGCTTGAATTTCAGGCCTTTTTCACCACCAAACTGATCAACATATCCATCAGAAAATAAATATAACATATCCTGTTTACGGAGTTCAAACTCTTTATTTACAAACCCTTTATCAACTTTAACTGCATGAATTCCAATGGGCATTTTATCTGCTTTTATCTCGTGCACTTCTTTTTCCCTTACAACAAAGACAGAATTATATGCACCTGCATATTGCATCTTAAGTGTTTTTCTATCAATTATACACAATGCCATATCCATTCCGTCTTTAGAACCTTTTACCCCATATTCCTGATGTAAGGAATCAATAATATCTTTTCTTAGTTGGTCTAATACAAAATTGGCTTGAACGGTTTTGCTTTTATTTACTATTTCATTCAAAAAAGCAATTCCAAGCATACTCATAAAAGCTCCGGGAACTCCATGCCCGGTACAATCAGACACTGCAATTATTGTTTTATCATCTTTTTCAGAAACCCAATAAAAATCACCACTAACAATGTTTTTTGGTTTCATATAAATAAAATGTTCAGTTAATACTTTTTTCAGAAATTTTTCCTGTGGAAACAGTGCCGATTGTATTCTTTTTGCGTATTCAATACTATCCGTAATTATTGTATTCTGATGAGCAATCTGGTCATGTTGTTTGGTAAGAATAACATTTGTCCTTTTCTTACGCTGATAACTTTTAAAAATGACATAAGCCAGAACAATCATAAATAAAAATCCCCCGACAAAAACCCATGTAAAAATCTTCTGCTTTTGAAGTTTTGCCTTTTGTTCTGCCTCTTTTTGCTGTTGCTCAAATTTAATTCGTCGTTGCTCTTTGTCAAATTCATATTGTAATTCAAGCTCATTAATCTTCTGACTGTTAAGACTATCTCTTAAATTAGTAAATCGTTTATAATAATCAAGTGCTTTATTCTGATTGTCCGTTTTTTCGTATAATTCTGATAATGCTAAATAAGTTTCTTTAATATCTTCTTTCAGGTTTTGGTTTTGGGCAAAATCAAGACTGTTATTCAAATATTCCCTGGCTTTTATAGTTTTCCCTTCGATTAAATAAATTTTCCCCAAATATCTTAAAATTGACGATATTTCAGTATTATCATTTAATGAATCTTTTAGCTCTTTAGCCCGAATTAAAAATCCTTCCGATTTTTTATAATTTCTGGCATCGAAATATATCATGCCAAGAGTACTTAATGAATTTGCAATACCAAGTTTATTTTCTGTTGATTTATTTCTTGCCAATACCCTTTCACTGTACTCAACAGCATAATCCAAATTACCCATTTCATAATAAATGCTGCCCAATTCTTTATAACATAAGGTAACACCTGTACTGACTTCTTGTTCTTCTTCTATTTTCTGATAAATATTTAAGGATTGATTTACATAGTTGATGCTTTTTTGATAATTCTTCATCATTTTAAACAATCGTGCAATATTCAAGGCCGACCACGCTATTCCTTCGTTATTTTGAAGCCCTTCGTAGATAGACAAAGCTTCAAGATGTTGATTTATAGCCAATTCATAATTCCCATATAGTCTATAAACACTTCCCAGGTTAGTTAATGTTCGAGCTATTTCCTGATCGTTCTGCAAATCCCTGTTTATAGTCATTGCCTCTTCATAAAAGGTTAAGGCTTTCCTATATTCACCCATTAACTGATATGTATTACCAATGCGGTTTAGCGACAATGCCTCCCTTTCACTATTCTTGTATAACCTGCTTAATCTCAATGAATTATCAAGATGAATCAAGGCGTTTTCGAAATCATTTTGAATGTAGCATGCGAAGCCCGTTGAAAATTCTGCCAAACACTGCAATTCGTAATTTTCAATTTCTTTACTGATTTTTATGGCAGACAAACCATAAACAACTGATTTATCAGGATTTCTATTTCTATTTGATTCTGAAAGCTCTATTAATTCATTTATTTTTTGAATGGCTTCGGTTTCAGAAGAAAAAGTTATTAAAGTATCTTTTTGATTACCAAATGCACCAAAACTACATGTAAGCACAACCAGAAAAACATAAAAAAGTCTTCTTTTCATTTTAAGTAGATTAAATTCAGTATAAAAGTATAATACTTTTGGTTAGATATCAATCCATGAAGGAATATTTCTTGATTTTGGTTTTCGACCATAAAATAAATCGTCCATATATAATGCAAATCGTCTGAAAATATATGAATTATTAATGCCCCAACGAATAAAATTATGCATATAATTATTTGGATGAGCATACGGACATGCTGCCATACAACGCCCACAATCGGTTCCTGATGTGCACCAGTAGGTAAAACAACTTTCATGATTTATTTTCCAGCGTAACACTCCTTTTATTTCTTCTCTCTGGTTGAAAGATATTGAGCTCGATGGACATACATCGGCACACTTTTTACAAATTCCGCAAAAATCAATTACCGATGAAAAATCTTTTCTTTTATCAATCACTAACGGGATATCAGTCGTAATAACTGCTATTCGAACCCGTGGCCCTAACTTTGGAGTCATTAACAAGCCCATTCTTCCTATTTCGCCTAATCCGGCATCACGAGCAACCAACGGACATATGAGTTCGTAATTTCCATCAATATGAGCACGTGCAGAATAACCTAAATTACGAATAAAATACGCCAACTGTAATGCAATAGTGCCTGAACTTAAATATTGTTGCGTAGATTCCATTACTACCGACCCTTTTGGTGCCGTTTGCATCATTTCATTATCCATTTCTATAGTAATTGCGATTGCATATTTTTGCTTGTTTGATATCTCCTTACCATACAAATCGCCACGTCCTTTATGCGTGTATAAATGGTAATCTTTTAGCTCTGTGATTCCAACAGAATGAGCCCCGAGTTTTTTTGACCATGTTTTTAAATAATTGCTGATTTTCGAAGGTTCAATATCTATCTCCTGTTCAGCAACAGGTCCATTAACAATTGGCTTTAAAGCTTCAATAACTTCTAAGTTTGCTTGTGCCGATGCAAAAGAAAAAGGATGATACATTGAAGAATCCGGAGATAATAAACCGGGGTTTTCTCTGAATTTATCGTCTAAATATTTTTTGTCGGCATTATTTGAATAATAAGAATCAAATTGTTCTGTTCCCGGCTCAAGCTCATTACGCGAAAACATTACATTTCTTTCGTCATGCTTTTCTTTTGGAATCTGAAATCCTCCCTGCCTGTCCGGCAGGCAGGCTTTAGCCTTTGGTCTTATTGGAAGAAGTAATAAAATAATTGATAAATAAACTATCGCCAACAAACTTATAGAAACAATGTCTTTAAAGGGAAAATCATATAAATACAAAAATAAAAATGGTGCAAAAAATATGGTTGAAAAAATAAAAGCTATTCCGGATGCACGATATTCTTTTTCAGAAAAAGAAATGATTTTTACATAAAACATTACTAAAAACAATATCAGTCCTGTCCCTAACAACAATATATCAACTATAGATTGTTGGACTAATAACTTTTCCAAAGTTTGAAACTTTGGAAAAGATGCACTTATACTTTGTTGTAAAGCAAATATGTTAAGCATGATAAAATCTTTTGAAACAAATATATGATTCTAAAATGACAAAAGGGTTTAAATTTAATTCTGCTAAGTTGCATTAATAAGTAAATCGTTCCAGTAATCGCTATAAATATTTTCTGTTTTAAGTAATTCGCTATGAGAACCTTCTATTTGAATTTTACCGTTTTCGAGAATATAAATACGGTCGCTGATGTTTTTTAATACATGTAAACGATGAGAAATGTAGAAAACAGCAATATTTGCTTTTAATTTATTCAATAATTCTATTGTGAATTTTTCTGTCTCTCTATCCATGGCCGCAGTTGCTTCATCAAGAATAAGTATTTGCGGTTTACGATATAATGCACGCGCAAGAGCAATAATCTGCTTTTGTCCACCTGATAAGTTTATCCCCTCTTCTCCAAGAATAGTCATATATCCTTGCGGTAAGCTATCAATGTGTTTTTCAAAGCCAAATTCAGTTAGGAATTTTAAAACACTTTCGGCTTCTTTTTGTGAATCATCAATACAAATATTATCGATTACATTACCGTTAAAAATATGTATATCTTGCGGAACTACTCCAAGTATATTACGCCATGAGTTTGTATTAAAATCTTGCAATAAAAAATTATTATTAATGATAATATTACCTGATTCCGGTTTGTAAATTTTCTGTAATAAATAAGCAAACGTGCTTTTCCCGCAGCCACTTTCACCAATCAGGGATATCAATTCTCCCTTTTTTATTGTGATATTAATATTTTCCAAAATTCTTTTACGACCCGGAAATCTAAATGCCAAATCCTTAATTTCCAGATTTTCGAAATTGATTTCTTCTATTTTTTTCAGATTGTTATTTTCGGGTGTAATACTTGTGAATTCGTACATCCTGTTAAATGCAACTTTTGCTTCGTTTAAGGGAATTGCAATAAGTGCCAGATTGCTTATTGAAGGCAATAAGCTTGATGATATTCCCAAAATAGCCATTAATCCACCAATAAGCATCTTATCTGAATAAACAAGCCAGGAATTATATATTAAAATCAAGCTTAAAAAAATAACACCTGCAAAACCTGCAATAAAGCTTAGCCTGACATTTATTTTTCCTAAGTTAAATATTTTGTTTTGAAAATTCCCGTAAATAAGTTTGTTTAAATCGGCAAAAAAGGATTGTTTATTAAAATTCTTTATTTCTGAAATACCCGACATAGTACTCACATAATTACTTTCGCTATAAGCATAAGCAGCCATTACTTCTTTTTGTGATGTAATAATTTTTTTGTTAAACCTGTATATAAGCAAAAAATAAACCGGCATACTTAAAACTGCAATTAGTCCTGTTTGCCATGAATAAAAGAATAAAAAAGAGATTGAAGTAATTGCTATTAAAGTATCGATAATATAATTTCCTACAATTTGAGTTATTACCTTTTGTACGCGAGTTGTATCATTTAACCTGGCAACAAGTTCACCAATTTTTCGTGTATCAAAAAATGATTTGGGAAGATGTAATAAGGCATTATAAAAAGAATCTATAATTCGGTTATTAAATTGTTTGCTTTGGGTAATTAACAGGAACTGGCGTATGGCTACAAACCCTGTTCTGGCAATAAGCAAAAAAGCTACTAAAACAATACTTAAAACTAATTTCTGTAAGTCCTTCGAAGGAAGTATATCATCAATAAGTTTTTGCGAAAAAACAGCCAGCACCATTCCTAACACCGAAATAGCAGCTCCAATTACAATGCTAATGGTAAGTATCTCATAATCTTCTTTTAATAAGTTAATAAACCAAGTATTCTTTTCTGATTTGATATTTTCTGTTTTCCGAAAAGACTCATTTGGTTCCAATGTGAGGCAGGATTTCGAAATCCAGATTTTTTCCAGTTCTTCTTTTGTATAAAAAATTATTCCTTTTGCAGGATCGCCAATAATAAATTTTTCGTTTTTGTAAGCATAACAAATAACATAATGTTGTAGCCTGTTTTCAATAGTAACATGAAGAATTAAAGGTTTTCCATGATCAATTAATGCCTGAATATCGGCTTCGTTACCTTCAGCATTAAATCCAATTTGGTTGGCTCCCTGGTACAAACCCAATAATGTAGTTCCTTGTTTCGAAGTACCGCTTAATTCGCGTAATTTTTCCAATGAACTATTACCACCATAATATTTCGTTAAGGATAAAAGGCAGGCAACTCCACAATCTGATTGGTCTTGTTGCAACTCAAATGATCTCTTAATTAATTTATAATTCATCTATTCATTAACGTATTTTAGCAATTCATTTATTTTTGCTTTTCCTTTAAATATTTTTATAAGTTCACCTCGTTTACCAAAAATAAATGATGAAGGAAAGGGAGAATCACCAAATATTTGTTCAAATTTGAGATCTTTATCATAAAGAATAAACAAATTGTCGAAATCGAAAAGTCTGTATTGTTCTGCATAAGATATTAATATCTCAGGTTTCTCAATTGAAACCATTAATATTTGACAATTTCTAAACCCCTCAATATTTTCACTTATAATCTGAGTCTCATCTACACAAAATTCACACTCCGTATTTAAATATATAAAAAGTACTGGGACACCTTCTTTTAAATGTTTATTTGAAAAATTTCTTTCTACAAGTATTTCAAAGAATTCAAAATCAGGAATAGTTTTTATTTTTTTGTTAATATCATTTTCATACTGAATATGAAAAAATATTTTAATCAGCATATAAACAGTAAGCAATATAATAAGCAGTATTACAAAATATTTTATAATTATTTTCATTATATTAACTTACTGTAACCAACATAAATACAACAAATACAACCCAAATAAAAAGACCTAAACCATAAGTATAAGAAACAAGTTTCAAAGAATTCCAAAAAGATATTTCACCTTTTCTTTTTAATAAAAGAGTCAAACTAATCCAAAAAAATAGTTCATATAAATTAATAACGCTTAAAGGATATTTCAGAAAATCATAATTTAAATCTTTTATCCAATACAAAAGTGTATGCCAATTAAAATTAGTTAAACTCTCTACTGTGTAACTCTCGACAAAAAAACTAAACCATATAATCTGTACTATTCCTGGTATTAAAAAAACATAATAAGATATCACTACAACAAAAAGTATTTTTTTGAAAGCTATATTAGTAAAATCTAATAAAATAGCTCCTGTCTTTATTATAGAAGTTATAAGAAAAAAATTTGCAATAACAAACAACTCGGATATTAACAGCCTAATTGCCATATTATCACCAAAATGCTTAAGCTTTTCCTCAGCCACAGAAGAAGCAAACTCATTATAATAATGATTTATTAAAATGTTTTCATTTAAAATATGAAAGTTATAAATCAACCTTGACAGGATATCAATTAACACGTAAAAAAGTAAGGCTAAAATCAGTTTTTTATCATTCTTGAAGTTCATAAATTACTTTAAACTAAGTAAATAAATAAAAGGTAAACGAATAGACAAATGAAAGTGGCCCGTAAAAACAAAATACGACTTTCATACTATCCTTAAGAGTAATTTTAAGATATCCTTTAATTAAATAAACTAATAAACCCCAATATAGAATATTAAACAAATTAATTGAACATAGTAACTCATAGCTATAATTAGATAAGTTTTCATAATCTATTAAATTAACTACTGATAATGGATTAAAATATTCAACATCAATCATGGAATAATCTGTTTTGATAAACGTAAACCAAATTAGCTCTAAAACATCAGGTATAAGTAAAAGCATTTGAGCTAATAACACAATATACAGAACACCCCAGAATTGGACTTTTATTTTAATAAAAAGCTTTATTGCTTGATAAATTAAAACACTAATAACTGCAAGCTTTATAAATTCATATAATGGTGATAAAAAATAAATTACACTCCACACGTTTCTGAACAACCGCACACTGTTCATATTTCCACCTGTAAAATACTGCGGATCGGTAATAATTATATCATGAATATAATAAAGTAATAATGAATTAACTACAGCGTAAAATAAAAAGAATTTAAATATTTCTTTACGATCTGTTACAATTTCAAAATTATTTCCCATTTTCAATAAATTGTTCTTCGAGTGTTTCTTCCTTTTCAATATCGGTTTTAACCTGCTTATATAATGGATTTAACTGTATAATATTATAATTATCCCAAAACTCTTTATTATACTTATAATCTTGTTTATACAACTCAACATCCTTAGGACTTGAAAATTTTCCCTTTATTTTTTCATACTCCGACCGTTTTGTTAATATATTATTTACAAGTAATGTTGCTTTCGTGTATTGTTTCCCTTTTCCTGTATTCTTATCTGCATACTTTGCTATAACCAAGCTCATATAATCAAATAAATAGGGATAATATTTTCCTTTAAATTCTTTATAATATACTGAATGCGACACAAAACAATCATCTTCAAAATTAACAGTCTTGAGTTGATCAAAATTTTTTACAAACTGAAATTTGAATGTATACTTTATTACAGCATAATTATCTTCTCTCACAGAAATCCTATGATTTTCAATAGCATTAAAACTACCACCCAATTCTCCATAAAATTTCTTATCAAAGAATCTGATTTCAAAAATTCTTACAGAATCAATCATTGTTACATTTTCAAGAACAAAATCATAATTTTTAATAAAGTCATTCGTAAAAATATGTTTTGTTATATACGATTTATCATGATGAGTAATAATATCCGTTGCTAACACTCTATACATTTGGTTGCTTTCTCCATTTATTTTGTTGAAAAGCTTAGATTTCCAATCATATTCAACGTAACTATTGCTTTTTCTTAGTTCATTTATTCTTACAAGATCTCCAATTTCGCTATTAATTCCCGGTTTTTGAATATCAATGGCAGCTTCAATTAAACGAGTGTAAGATTTGTCCTTTAGTACCAGTTCTCGGTAAAATCCATTTAACAGATACTTCTGTTTTGGGTAATTCTTTTTTATTTTTTTAGTAACATTCCTAATTATTTTTTTCAATTGCTCTTCGGGGAATACAATTACATTCTGCAGTTCGTAAATTTGTTCCTTAAGAAATATAACCATACTGTCAATTTGGGGAATTTCATTAACTACACATTCATACGATTTATATCCAATAGCAGATACAATTAATGTATCAGAATTGTTTTTAGCCGGAACATGAAAATTAAACTCCCCTGCTTCATTAGTAGATACACCAATAGGGCAACCCTTTATTGCAACATTAGCATACACTATAGGAGTATCAGTTGAATCATTCAATACTCGTCCATTAATAGTTATATTTTGTGCTGAGCTATTTTGAACAAGAAGTAATAAAACTATATAAAACAATATATATCTCATTTAATATCTTAATTTAAAAGGCCCTTTTATTCAAAGAGCCTTTGTTTTTACTAAGCATTATCAGCCATACAATGTTGTGCATAAAGAGCATAAACATTATTTATGTTTCCCTGATATCCTGTACTATCTAGAACCCATGCACCTAAATATCCACAGTAATCACTACCTCCACCTTGCAAATTTTCCATTTGCGTTAATTCTAATTTTTTCATAATTAAACGTTTTAAATTAATAATAAAAATTTATCATATCAAAGTTTAAAATAACTTTATACCTACACAAGCACTTGTTAAAACACTTTGTGAATGGTAGTATTTAACAAATGAGCGGTATGTTTTTACGAATAAGCACAAAACTTTTCTACTAATAATTTAAATCTTGAACGGCTTACCAGAAGTTTTTCACCAGTAATCACTGCTAATTTCCGGGTATCATTTGTTAAAATTTCACAGCAATGGTCAATATTAACCAAACAGGATCTGTTTATCCTAAAAAAATTATAATTTGTAAGTAATTTTGAAACAATAAATTCTTCGTTATTATTCAAATAAATATTTGTATAAGCTCCTTCGGCTTTGCAATAAAGGATTTCGTCAATAAAAAACTTTTTATACTTCCCTTCTGTTTTAATAGCAATATACTTTCTCATAAAATAAATAATTTATGGTTAAAATATGTTTTTAAGGATTGCCCCTCTACCTATTTATTCCTTAAAAAGGCAAAAGGTGACCCCCTGTAAGATGTGTTTTACAACACATTTACTAGATTGCTGCTTGAAAAATTACTTGGAGCGGTTGTTGTTCAGACATTTATAACAAATCAGATTTTTAAAAATCTGA
>JAUVUS010000070.1 GCA_030600865.1 Bacteroidales bacterium
CCTATAATTGACTTAATTATATTTTTGTTTCAGATATTTGTTCGCTTATGAATTTTTCTTACATCATGTACATTATTTGCACTTTTAATTATTTTGTTATCAGATACTTGTTGGTTGTTTCATTTTATTTACTAATTTACGATAATTTACGATAATTTACGATAATTTACGATAATTTACGAAAAGTTTTGGAAGATTTATATTACAGATATAGTTAAAAACAGGTAATTGATTATTCCATAATATTATTATTTTTTAAATGCGTGTAACAGTTACTAAGATATTTTTGTTTTTTTGTGGTTCGTCAAATTCGCAAAGAAATATTTTCTGACATTTTGATAAGGCTAATTTCCAATTATCAATAGGTACTGTTTTACTTGGTTCAAAATGAATGTAAAAGTTAATGTCAGATGATAACATAAGAAAAAATCAGTAAAACAAATTGGGTTTATTAGAACTTTCAAAACAGCTTGGGAGTATTTTTCAAGTCTGCATGGCACTAAGTTCAATGTTTTTGTAAGCACCAAACAAGAAGTGTATAAGTTTGATGATAAAACCGTATTGGCTTTTTATGTTTCGGTACATAAGAATAAACCGGTATATTACAATAATCAGAGTAATACTTTCATTCGCCGAGGTAGTTCTGACCAAAGGGCAACACAAGAAGAAATTGACAGTATGTTACGTGACCGGGCTTTTGGTACTAAAACTACAGAATTGGCATCAGGAACTAACCGTGATAATTTAAGCAATACAAAAAGCATTTTCCGGACTTTCGTATTGATTTATTGGAAGTTCCCGGCACCTCCTATTCCGATGCGAAACAACGCTATACTTATCGTATTGAAGAACAGGAAAACTTATGGGAATACTATTTTGAATGCTTTGCCAGATTAAAGCAAAAAGTTGATGTGCAATTTTCTCTTACAGCAGAAGGGTTTGGACAGGAACTATCTCCAGGGCTGGAAAGTATTCGTGAAGCACTGGTAAATATGCTGATGCATACTGATTATTTTTCACCAGACTGCTCTCGCATACGAATATTTATCAACCATATTGAGTTTTATAATCCGGGTGGTTTACCCAAACCGTTCGAAGAGTTAAAAAGTAAGGATATTTCATTGCCACGCAATCTTATATTAGCAAAACTTTTCAGAATGGTAAGACTTGCTGAAAATGCCGGCTTTGGTTTCGATAAAATTGATGATAACTGGAAAGCTTATAATTCAACACTTCCGGAATACGAATTCGATCTAGTTATTTTGGATTTTCATTTGGAATCAGCAGACAAGTTGGGTGATAATCAATTGAAGATTTTAAAAGAGATTGAAAATGATAACACTATTAGTATTACTAACCTTTCTAAAGCCCTGTAATTTCATTGCAGTTATTTTAGTTTCTATAAATTTTTGAATGTCGAATATTGATCAACGAATGATGAATTCTGAAGTTTAAGATTATAAGCAAACTTACTTCTTAAATCAAAAATCGTTAATCGGTGTTCATTATTCAGATTGTTTGTATCGAATTCTAAAACTATGGATTTTCAATCCATAGTGGTTTATTTTTTTATAATAAAATGTTATCACAATTAAATATTCATTATATTTGTGAAAAATAGTTCTTTTTAAAGCAGGATAATTTAGATATTTTTTGTATCATCAAGAGGACTTATCGAGGACTTGAAAAAACGCTTTTGTAAAATATTAGGAATGAGTGGGCTATTCTGAACTTTCAGTTCCCTCCCTATCCGATCGTTTTGTAGAAGTAATTATTAAAGAAGCCATGGAATACGGGCCTTTGCTTTTAAAAGATCTTGAAAACTATGAGTATCGTGCAAATATTATGTGGGCAGCAACAACGGCTTTAAACGGAATGACAAATTACGGGAGAAAAAATGGCGACTGGGGCGTACATGATATTGGCCATAATATTTCATATCTTTTCGATACACCTCACGGCGCAACACTTTCTATTGCTTATCCGGCATGGTTAAAACTTCAAAAAGAAAGAATTCCTGAACGAATTAAAAAATTAGGAAATCAGTTATTCGGAACAAATTCTGTAGATGAAACTATTGAAAATCTTGAAAAGTTTTTTAAATCTATTGACTGCCCTATAAAGCTATCAGATATTAACATTGGAAAAGAAAAACAAAAGGAAATTACTGAACAAATGCTTAAGAATAAAATAAATGGAATGGTTCATGAATTTTCTGATGAAGACAGAATTAAAATTGTTAGTTTGATGATGTAAACAATTATCAATAATAAATAATCAATAAACCATTTCAAAATTTGTGTTGTGAAGTTTAAGCTTTAACTTTTTTACTTTAAATATTTTTCTATTTTTGTCAGACTTTATGTTTAAAAAATAATAAATAACAAATAATAAATTAACTATGAAAAAAACATTTTTAACTATTTCGTTAACTCTGCTATCAGTTCTACTGATAAATACAAGCTTTGCTTGTACAAACTTCTTAATCACCAAGGGTGCTTCAGCAGATGGCTCAACCATGATTACCTATGCTGCTGATTCTCATGTTTTATACGGAGAATTATACCATTGGCCTGCAGCTGATTACCCTGAAGGTACAATGTTAAAAGTTTACGAATGGGATACCGGTGAATATTTATGTGAAATTGAACAGGTAAGTCATACCTATAATGTTATAGGTAATATTAATGAAAACCAGGTTGCTATTGGAGAAACTACTTATGGTGGTCGGTCTGAACTACGTGATACAACTGGTTTAATTGATTATGGAAGTTTAATTTATATTACATTACAAAGAGCAAGAACTGCCCGCGAAGCTATTAAAATAATGTCGAATCTTGTTAAAAAACATGGTTATTATAGCTCAGGAGAATCATTTTCAATATCGGATCCTAATGAAGTTTGGATTATGGAATTAATCGGAAAAGGCCCCGGTATTACAGGAGCTGTATGGGTTGCTCGTCAAATTCCTGACGGATATATTTCAGGTCATGCTAACCATGCACGTATAACGACTTTCCCTTTCCAAAAAGAAAATAACTATAACGATCCAAATCAAACAACATATCATTCTCCTGATGTAATATCATTTGCGCGTGAAATGGGATATTTTGATGGAAAAGATAAAGATTTTAGTTTCTCTGATATTTATGCTCCTCTTGATTTTGGTGGTGCCAGATTTTGTGAAGCACGTGTTTTTGCTGCCTTTAACAGAGTAAATAGCAACATGAGTCAATACCTTGATTATGCAATGGGGGAAAATCTTGAGAACAGAATGCCATTATGGGTTAAGCCTGATAAAAAATTATCTGTTCATGATGTAATGGGTTTAATGAGAGATTACTATCAGAATACACCTATGGACATGACAAAAGATGTTGGAGCCGGTCCATATAACTCAATCGTTAGATGGAGACCTTTATACTGGAATGTTGATGGTGAGACTTATTTTAACGAAAGAGCGACTTCAACACAGCAAACTGGATTCTCATTTGTAACACAAAGTCGTAACTGGTTGCCAGATCCTATTGGTGGAATTATTTGGTTTAGTGTTGACGATGCTTATTCGACTGTTTATAATCCAATGTATTGTGGTATGACTGAAGTTCCTGAAACTTATGCTATAGGTAATGGATCAATAATGGAATATAGCGATAATGCTGCTTTCTGGGTATTTAACCAGGTTTCTAATTTTGCATATACAAGATATTATGCTATGATTCCAGAAATTCAAAAAGTTCAAGACAAACTTGAATTAGGATATATTGAACAAATAAAAGGTATTGATAAAACAGCTACTGAAATGTATAAAAACAATCCTGAACAAGCTGTTGCATTTATTACAAATTATTCAGTTGATCAGGGAAATAAAACTGTAAATACATGGAAAAAACTCTATGCTCACTTATTTACCAAGTTTATGGATGGCAATATAAAAGAAGCAAGACCTGTACCAGAAGGTAGTATATATGTTACTCCAAAAGTTGAACAACCCGGTTATGGTGAAGAATGGTATAAACTCATTATCCAGGAAACAGGAGATAAATTTAAAGTAAAAGGTGAAGCCGGACACTAGGAGGTTTAAGGCCTAGACTAATAACTAAATACCGTAAAATATATAATATGAAAGAGCCGCTGATTTTCAGCGGCTTTTTTGTTTACCCCAAACATTTTATACTGGATTTTTGTTATTAATATTAGTAAATTTGATACAAATCTTTTAAATCCATAAATCATGAAATTCTTAAAATGGCTTGGCATAATTATCTTAATTATTATTGCCCTTTTCTTAATTATTCCTTTGTTTTTACCTTCAGATTTTTACGTTGAGAAATCCGCTGTTGTGGAAAAACCAGTTAATATTGTTTTTCAAACTGCTGTCGATATGAACCAAAGAGCAAAATGGGATCCATGGATTGAGACAGATCCTGAAGCAGAAATGAATATTCAAATGACACCTGAAGTGATTGGTTCCGGGTATTCATGGAAAGGAGAGGTAATCGGAGAAGGTAAAATTACAATTAAAGAATTTGTACCAAATGAACTAATAAAATCTAAAATTGAATTTATTGCACCTCAAAGTATGGAGGCGGATGTTATATGGAACTTTATTAAAACAGATGAAGGCACTAAAATAATTTGGGCTCTTGAAGGAACCTTATCTTATCCTATAGAAAAATGGTTTGGATTGCTTATGGATAAATCCTTAGGTTCGCAGTTTGAAAAAGGTTTAAGCAATTTTAAATCACTAGTTGAAAGCTTACCGGATTTGACCGGACGAACTGGTGAAATTCAGGAAACATATTTTGAAGGCTTACTTGCTGTAACAATAAAAGAGCAGTGTGCAATGAATAAATTAAGTAGTAAAATGTTTGATATGTACACAACTCTTATGGCTTATTTAAAGAATAATAATATTGAAATAACAGGATCTCCATTCGCTATTTACCATGCATGTAAAGTTGAAGGACATACAATGCTTGAATGCGGACTTCCGGTTAATAAAAAAATAGCAGGAAAAGAAAATATAAAATTTATTGAATTACCTGCCAGCAAAACTATAATGGCATCACATTTTGGACATTTCAATACTGTTAAAACAACTTACGGAGCACTGCAAAAGTATATAAGCGAAAATAATTTAGAAGTTACTGGTTCGCCCTGGGAAGTTTATATTACAGATCCTATGCAAGAGCCTGATCAAAGTAAATGGGAAACAAGAGTATATTTTCCAATAAAGTAAAATGTAAATATCAATAAACAACCTACCCTCTAAGAAGGTAGTTTTCAGTTAACAATAAAACATCAGCCATCGCATTGTCTATTATACCAAGTTAATATCAAAAAATAATTCAATTTATTTATCAGACATTTAAAAATTAATTTGGTATTATGGCTTTTATAGTCAATTAAGAATATTTAAAATATTATTATTTTCAAGCCCTATTCGCAAATTACTTACAATACTATAAATTCCTATATATCAAAACATTAATAAAGTTAAAATCTTAATCAAGATAATATTTTGCTGGTTATTAAATTATTAAGATATTTGCATTCCGAAAAGCGATAGATATTTTGAAATATCTGGCAATTTTTAAATAAAAAAATTATTAGTTATCAAAAAATATTCGTAATATTGCGCTCTGTTAAAATCGAATACAAAATTTAAAAATAGTATATCAGGATGGATTTAATGAAAGTTGTTGAAAATGAATTCGCTGTAAAAAAGGAGTTTCCTGAATTTAAAGCTGGCGATACTGTTACTGTTCACTATAAAATTAAAGAGGGTAACAAAGAAAGAATCCAAAATTACAAAGGTGTAGTTCTTCAAAGAAAAAGTCCCGGACATAATGAAACTTTTACGGTAAGAAAAATTTCAGGAGGTATTGGTGTTGAAAGAATATTTCCGGTAAATTCTCCATTTATTGAAGAAATTGAAGTTAACAAACATGGTAGAGTTCGTAGAGCAAGAATTTTCTACCTACGTAGTTTAACCGGTAAAAAAGCAAGAATTAAAGAAAAGAGATTCTAAATCTAATTTCTATCATATAAAAAAAACCTTCCTCCCGATATCGGGACTGGAAGGTTTTTTTATATATATATTTTACTCTATTGTCCTTTTCTAATATTAGCTGCCCTTACTCTTGCCTTAGCTACAATACCATCAGCTTTTTTATCAGCTACACTTATTAAATTATTAGCTTTTTTTCTGGCTTCCTTTTTTAGTTCATCTGCAGCAGCTTCTGCAGCTATTTTTGCCAGCATTCCTTCTTTTGCAGCTTTTTTCACTAATGCATCGGCCTGTGCGTTTCCTTCAGCTAAAGCTTTATCTGCTGCAACACGAGCTTCACGCTTAATTTTAGCAGCTTCTTTCTCTGCATCATCAATAACTTTTTGTGCTTGTGCTTCAAGTTCCTTTCGTGCTTCTTTTTCTAATTCTTCTTTTGCTTTTTTCTTTAATTCATCTTTTAAACTTTGTTCTGCATCTCCAGAATCATCTGTGTAGTTTAAAGTAATTTTAGGATCAGTAGTTGTTCCAATAACTTTAGCTTTTACTTTTATATTTTCAGATATATCAATCTTCACTCCTTTTTTAGCAGCTTCATCAAGCAGACTTTCTAAAGCATCATTTGCCGCTGTTCCAAAATATTTTCTGGGAACAGTTAAAACAAGGTTATAATCCAGAGTTTGATCAATGCCATGCGACCCACCAACAAGCATATTAATGTCATCAACTTTTATATCAAACGGCTCGACTGTAATACGACCATTTTTAATTTTAAAACTAATATTTATATTTTCAAACTCATTGTTAAACTTGTCGCCTAATTTTAATAAATCAGCCAGTTTATCGAATGTTTTTGAATCTACAACCTGAATACTTTTTGATTGTACTCTGCCATAACCTTCAATTGTACTTAATATAGGACTCATTGTAAAATCAAGTAAGCTGGTATAATCAAATTTAATAGATACTTTTCCTCTACAATTCTTTAAAATCGGTGCTAATTTCCCGATCATACTGAAAGAATTAACAGCCGACTCAATCTCGATATTCTGAATATTTAATGCCATTGTAGTTGATGGCTTTTCAATATTCTGAGTATTATATTCCCCGTTTACACCCAACTTACCATCCAACAGATTCATATTTAAGTTATCCATAATTACCTTCTTATCTTTAACCAGGAATGTGCCTTTTAAATTTGTTATTTCCATGTTATCATAAAGAATTTTATCCAGGGTAGATATTAATCTAAAATCAATTCTATCAGGCACTTCAATTATACTCATTGCTGATGTTGTATCTGCAACAATCTCTTCGGTTTCTTGAGCTTCTGCAGTAACACCTGCTTCAGTTTCAGTATCTGATTCTTCTGTCATAAATTCATTGGCATTGATGTTTGTAGATTTAAAATACAAATCACCTTTTAGGGTACCATCGCTCAATGCATACGAAATGTAATTTTCAATTTTACCATTTAGCCAGAAATCGCTCTCTCCTATTTCTGATTTAAAAGATTTTAACTCCAGAAATTGCGGTGTAAAAATAAATGTAGTTTCGATTATCTTAACAGCGGCTGGCAAATCAGCACTTTCGAAAATAAAATCTTTTAATTGTAACTGACCTGCTGCTTTAAAATCTTCATAATTTTCGTTTTCAATAGTCGACATATTACCCGCAATATCTATATCAGCAGTTATTTCTCCATCAAGGCTCATGTCTTCTAATGGCAATACATCTGTTAATGTATTTAAAATAATATGTGCATCAACAGAACCTTCAATATACGGATCACTAAATGGAGTACGAATGTGTATGGCAATATCAAAAGGATTATCAGCCAGCTCAACATGGAATATATTTAAATCGACTTTCGTATTATCATCTACAAGGCCATCGTAAAATACAGCAAGATCTATATTTATATTTTCCACCGATTTTGGCAAGTCAGGATATTGAAACATAGCATTTTCAACAAGCAGTCTGATATTAGCCGATGGCATTTGTGTTTCGTTATATGTTCCTTTTACATCACCGCTTAAAGCAAGATTTCCTGAAGTTTTTAGCTCTTCAAATCCTTCCATATAAATTGCAGGAACCATCGATAATAATGATTTAAAACTTGTTTTTTTAGTACCAAATTTAACATCTACATTAATATCCTCTTCAAGCATTTCCACCACACCTTCGAAACCTAATGCTATATCATTCAAGGAAAATAAATTATCCTTAAAAGTAAATATCATATTCTCCATATCAGCACCAATGGTAGCATCAAAACCAAAGGAAGCGTTTTTCATGTATCGAATTCCATCCATTTTAACATTAATGGCATCGATGGAAGTACTAATAAATATATCTGAATAATCCATCCCTAAATCTCCTTTAACAAGAAAATTAAGATTCTCAATTGATGCTGTCATGTTTGATGTTTCATCACTATATTTAATTATGGCATCTTTATTTGGAACTTTTGTAAATCAACACGATAATCCATAGTTTCAGTTGCTGTATCCACTTCAACGACTTCTTCTTCAACTGCTATTGTGTCCAGAATTTCTTCAACAGGTTTAGTAATATCCCAGTTAGCAGTACTGTCTTCCAGAACTTTACCATTAATAAATGGTTTATTCAGGACTATTCCCTTAACAACAACATTCTTTTTAATGACACTTACCAAATCAACCTGAACATTAAATGACTTAAAATAAACTAAAGTATCACCTTCAAAATGATCTATACCTGTAACTAAAACTTCATGCAAACCCAGATTTAAATCGGGAAAAGACTTAAATATTGATAATTTAAAATCGGCAAATTCAACTTTTGCATTTACGTTGTTATTAATTTCTTCTTTAACTTTGGTCAACATCTCATCTTTAAAAAGCATTGGAATAAGTATTAATAAAATAATAATCAAACCGATAAGGATGAGAAAAATTCGAAAGAACCATTTAATTATCTTTTTCATGATATAGATTTTTATATTAAAATTAAAATATTATTCAAATTTACTAAATAATAGATGAGATTAAAATTATAAATCGCGTAATTAAA
>JAUVUS010000237.1 GCA_030600865.1 Bacteroidales bacterium
TATATGGTGGCATTTTAAATTATTTACCTTATAAAATTCCTGTTTGGGCAACAAAAAAAGTAAAAGACTTGCAATTTTTAAGTTCGTTTAGATATGTTATCGTATTGCTTCTTTTCCCAATTTATTACATTATTCTAATAATTGTTGGGTTGTTTATAATAGAACCCTGGTGGTTACAAATTGCCGTTCCTGTTAGTTTGCTTTTTGCAGGATTATTTGCATTTCATTATTATATTGAAGTTAAAAAAATGTTTGCCCGATTAAGATTTAATCTAAAAACATGGTTTAAAAATAAAGATCTATCCGAACTAAAAGATCATTATAAATTTATTGTTCAAAAGATGGATAGTATTACAAAATAAGAAAGGGAGCTATCAATTTCAAAACTCCTGACTCAGCGTAAAGGCTTTGTCACTATTGTCGGCTGTCATATATCACTTTTTTTTGAATATCGAATAATGATTAACGAATGTCGAATAATGAAGTTAAGTGCAGTATCAGAACTCCTAATCCAATTATTGTAAATTAGTGTTTTATAAAAAATTAGTAAAAAGCAATATTGTAGCTTTGTAGCCAAATTAATATTTCAAATTCATTAAAGCTTAATATCAGCAGTATAGTATTTATACAACATGATATTACGTTATTCAAAACAAAAAATACAACACAATATTTTTTAGTGGGTCAGTATTTAGTATATAAGCGCAACAACAAATCTTAAATCGATATTCAGTGTTCGATATTCGATATTCAAAAAGCGACACGATAATTTACAAAGAGAAATTTCTAATCTGTTGATATTTAGCCACCAGGTCAGGAGCTATGAATTTGCGTCTATTATCGATAAGAATACGCTATTCCGTATAAAGTTACAGCAGGAATCTCGCCAAAAGCAACATTTGTTTTTTTATCAGTAATTAAAACGATGTTGGCATTTACTAATGCTGCTTTTCTTCGAAGAACAATTGTTGCGGTTCTTTCTAAAGATTTTGGAGTCGAATATCCCCTGTCGCTACCCTCAGCTTTTGCTTCCAGCTTGGCAACTTCAATTAATCCTTCAACATCATCAGGATTTTCCGTTACCTTGACTTTTCGATAATCACCAACCTCACGAACTTCGGGAGCTGTTTCATTTAGTATTTCAACTTTACCTGTTTTGTACTCAATTTTATGAACCAATCGTTGATCCATTTTTTTTACTTTAGTATCACCCGGTAAAGAATAGTATAAATCGTTTAAATATATTTTTTTTACATCGACAAACATTTTGGTACCATCATGCTGATATATAATGTCTGATTTTTGTTTTTGCTCAGCATTTTCTTTCTTGTCATACTTTATTTCTTCGTCTTGATTTACAATCGTTGTGTCAGTTTCTTCAGGGTAAATAACCTGCGCTGTAATATTATTACTAATCAAAAAAAATGTAATTATACCGATAACTATCCTTATCATAACTGTTTGTTTTTAAATTATAAATTAGCAAAAACAAAAATCAATATTATACAAAAATACTAGATAAATAAAAATATTCAAGTTTAACAACACTTAAATCCAAAATCATACCAAAATAAAAAGCTGTCCTTTTGAGACAGCTTCTTAAATAAATGAAAATTATATTATTTTAAATTTTTCTTTTGAATAAAATCGTTAACAGCCTGTGCTAGATCAGGTTGACCAATTTCTTGTAAATCATAACCTACTTTTACGGTTGGCTTGTTAATTTTTACGATTCTGCTAAGATCAATTGGAGTAGCAATAACAACAACATCGCAAGGAGTTTTGTCTATTGTAGTTTCCAAATCTTTTATTTGCTCATCACCATATCCCATTGCAGGAAGTAATGTTCCAATGTTAGGATAAATTCTGAAAGTTTCCGCTAATTTACCAACAGCAAATCCTCTAGGATCAACCAGTTCTGCAGCACCGCATTTACGAGCCGCAACAGTACCAGCTCCTATTTTCATTTCACCATGAGTTAATGTTGGTCCATCCTCAACAACAAGAACTTTTTTACCTCTAACCAATTCGGGCTTATCAATAGTAAGTGGAGAAGCTGCATCAACAACTACAGCATTAGGATTAACTTTTGCTATATTATCGCGAACGATTTGAATAGCATCAGCATCAGCAGAATCCATTTTGTTAATTACAACATAGTCAGCTATGCGTAAAGTAGCTTCGCCAGGGTAATATGACAATTCATGACCTGGTCTGTGTGGGTCAACAACAGTAACCATTAAGTCAGGTTTGTAGAATGGGAAGTCATTATTTCCACCATCCCAAAGAATAACATCACAACCATCAGGATCATTTTCAGCAGCTCTTACGATTGCTTCATAATCAACTCCGGCATAAATTACATTACCACGCACTACGTGTGGCTCATACTCTTCCATTTCTTCAATAGTACACTTATGCTTAGCTAAATCTTCAACAGTAGCAAAACGCTGAACTTTTTGAGCAACTAAATCGCCATAAGGCATTGGGTGACGAATAGCAACCACTTTTAGTCCTTGCTCCATCAATAATTCGATAATTCTACGTGAAGTTTGTGATTTACCACAACCAGTACGAACAGCACCAACAGCAATAACCGGCTTGGTACTTTTGATCATTGTTCTTTCAGGACCCAATAAAACAAAGTTTGCACCAGTAGCATTAACTAATGCACTTAAATTCATTACTACCTGATAAGGTACATCACTATATGAAAATACACAGTCTTCAACTGCCAATTCTTTAATTAATTTTTCTAAATCATCCTGAGCATAAATAGGAATTCCTGCAGGATATAAACTGCCAGCTAATTCAGCAGGATATTTTCTTCCATCAATATCTGGAATTTGAGCAGCAGTAAAAGCAACAACATTATAATCCGCGTTGTCTCTGTAATAAGTATTAAAGTTATGAAAATCTCTTCCGGCGGCTCCGATAATAAGAACATTTTTCTTAGCCATAATTTCTCCTTTTTTATTTTAATTGTTTATTTTTAAATAATTGTCAGACAAAGTTATATTTTAAAGTCATAATTCATAGTTTAACTATATAAAGTTTAGGTTGTGAATTGCTTAACATTTTTTAACAATCTTTTAATTCAGTGATAATTATAGAAATCCGATAAAAAGAATAAAAACATGTTAAGAAACATATATATGTTAATAACAGATTTTTTGTTTGAACAATATATAATAAAAATATGCTTTAACTTAGTATAGAAATCAATTACGAATAATAAGATAGATGAACTTTCTTGCACATATATATCTTTCCGGAAATAATGAAGAAGTTAAAATCGGCAACTTCATTGGAGATTATGTGAAAGGAAGTGCATATCATATTTATCCTGAAAAGATAAAAGAAGGAATATTATTACACAGATTTATAGATTCTTTCACAGATAAAAGTACGCATACACTTGATGCTAAATTACTGTTTGCCCCGAAATACAGAAAGTATGCAGGAGTAGTCATTGATATTATTTATGATCATTTTCTTGCTGCTAACTGGAGTAGATATTCTTATATAACACTAAAAGATTTTATTGATGATTTTCATGAGTTGCTAATTAAACACAACGATATGCTTCCAACCGAAGCGCAAAATATTGTTCCTAAACTAATTCGTAATAAGAGGTTATATTCATATAAAGATATTGAAGGTATTCGATCGGTATTAAGTACAATGTCAAAATATACTTCATTGCCTGACCATTCAGATTTTGCAATTGAAGTATTAGAGAACAACTATGAACTGCTAAAACGATATTTTTTCTTGTTTTTTTCTGATATTACATATTACATAAAAACAGTGCATAATATAGATATTAAAGGGATTTAATTCTTATTTAACATATTATACCTTTTATTTCTGCTCATTTTTCGATAGTTTTGCATTTCCTGAAAAGTTCCTTTTAGATTCAATCCCTAATGTAAAAGGATTTATATAATCTGCATTTTAAGTTCTATTTAAAACAATATTATTGCAGACTAGATTTTTGAATTATCTAAATTGATAAGAGAGATGGCCAATTATTCAGCAGAAGAAAAAGTTCAAATATGTCACAAGTCACAAATTAAATTAAATCAGTTACTTGATGAAAACCCGAGACTTAAAGAAATATTGTTTAATTCAGAAAATGAACTTGAGGTAAATAAATCTATAAAAGAATGGGCTGAATCGGAGCTAAAAAATAACGAATTAGCTTTCAAATACTATAAACAAGAAGTTTCAGGCCGAAAAGTTTTTGAGAAAATAAAATGGCAGGAAGTTGCCGCAATTCGAATTCTGGATTATATCGATCATACCGATCAGGTATATACAGATCTTAACGTACGCGGACAAAAGCGTATAAACACACCATTTAAAATTTTATGGCTTGCTGCTAAAGATGGAACCGGTGGAGGTAAATACTGCTTTTTTTTAGATATGTTGGAATTATTCAGACAATTTTCTGGTCGAAAGAAATACAGGACACCTTCGAGAGAACAAATTGAACAATGGATGGACAAACATCCATCGGGATTGGATCAGGATATTATAGAAAAAAGGGAGAAGAATAAAGAACGAATTATTAATATCATTATTGATTTAATTGATTCGGGTAAAATAAAAAGTGCCAGATTTTCTTTCGAAGCAGGATTATCATTTGAAGAAAAAACAGACAAGATAAACGAATGGTGGAATAGTAAATTATTTCATTTAAAATTCGCAGTTAGGAATCGGGAACTTTTAAACAGAATGCTTGATTATTCATTGGATTCCGAAACAATGTCAATGTTAAAAGAAGCTGAAGTTCAAGGAATTCCATTCTTTGTTAATCCATATTATCTTTCACTGCTGAATCCAGATAAAAGAAAAAGATCATATTCTGATTCAGCAATACGGGATTACATTATTTATAGTAAAGAATTAGTTAACGAATTCGGGCATATTGTTGCTTGGGAAAAAGAAGATATTGTTGAATCAGGAAAACCTAATGCCGCTGGCTGGATGCTTCCATCAATACATAGTGTTCA
>JAUVUS010000045.1 GCA_030600865.1 Bacteroidales bacterium
GCCAACAACATATAATAGTGTTGCTTTATCTGCATGGACACCAGATGGAACAGGTGCTACCTATACTGCAACATACAATATTTTAGATGGACATACTGATCAATTGTCCTCACCCTTACAGTTACTAAATGTAAATATTACTGATACGGCTGGGAATAAAAGTAATAACTTTAACGGTAGTGATGTAGCTAAATTGATTGATGCTAATGCACCTTCAATTTCTGGTGTAACTTTACAACCTAATTCTGGATTGTTAGGTATAGGCGATACTATCATATTTACTGTTAATGCCGGAGCAGGGGAACCTGAATTGCTTGCATCAACAATTAGCATAAACAGTAAAAGTCTCATAAATAGATTTACAGACATTGGTGGAGGGCAATATGAAATTGAATATGTTATAAAATCAGGTGATAATGATGTTTCTGATGCTTCAGGAATTCCACTTAGTATCATCTTAAAGGATGTTGCAGGAAATCTAACAAATGATTATAATTTCTTAGCAGCCGGTGATTGTCCTGGTATTGATGCTCATACTCCGGTTATTTCGGATGTAACAGTTATCCCTGCCACAATGCTATACGGTGAAGTAATAGAAGCAACTATTGAAGTTCTTTCTGATGTAGATGTTTATACATTTATTTCTGGTGAAATAGCTGGGTTTAACATTCAATCCATAACTAAAGATGCTAATGATACCTATTTTGCATATTTCACAGTTGGAGATTTAGGATATGATATTTTACCGGACGATTCATACGATGTTACCAACCTGGTATTATCTGACCCGGCAGGTAATTTAACTGATGTTTATTCCAAAACTATTACTCAAGCCGGTGATCCAATTTATACAATTTTGCCAACTGCAAAAGTAACCGGCACTTATCATGTTTGCGATGGTGATTCAGCTGAATTGTCATTCCAGTTAACAGGCAGTGCACCATGGGAAGTTGAATTATTCGATGGAGCAGCTACAACAACGGTAAGCGGTATTAATGAATCACCATATTATTATAAAGTTGAATCAAATAATGTTTTAGGATACGAACCGGATACGCTTATATATAAAATATCACAGGTGACCGATGTGAATGGTAATGTGAAAATCATGTCAGGTATAGATAGTGCAATAGTGTTTATTCATGAGGTTCCGGTTGTTGATATTACCGATCCCCCGGGTAATAAAACATATAATATTAATGCTGATGCTGATACATTAACAGGAAGTCCGGTAGACGGTGTATTTTCAGGGAATGGTATTATTTCTTCAAATAATACATTCTTACCATCATCTGCAGGTTTAGGAACCTGGGATATTGTTTACACTTACACAGTGCCTTCTTCCGGATGTTCAGATTCTGATACAGTTGAATTCGAAGTTATTGAGTCTGACGCTGATATTGATTTTGAAAACAATGATACGTGGCGTTGTGATTATGAGACTACTTTTGGTGTTACTGCTGAGGTAATTACTAATCCTTCAATAATAGGTGAATTGAAGTTGTATGGTGCACCGGCAGCTATAACAGATCATGGTGATAATACAGCAACAATAGATGTTCAGCAGTTATCAGCAGGTACTTACGAAGTTACATTTGAGTATACCGATGGAACATTTACAACATTTACAGAAAGTTTTACGGTGGAGTCGGTAGGTAGTTCAATTGATTTTACCGATTTGTCGGATGTATGTGAAGATTATGATTCAATTTTCGTAGATGCCGTTAATTTAATTCCTTCAGGTGGTGACGGAAAGTTTATTTTTTCCGGTGCAGGGGGAGCCTTTGAATATGAGCCAACTGATCTTAACTATAATTCAGGATATTTTCTTCCCGGGCAGGTAACACCAGGATCGTATACTTTAAAATATATTTATACAACACCAAATGGTTGTGAAAGCGATAGCGTAATTAAATATTTTGACGTTAATGCTTTACCTAATGTCTCATTTACTATGAATGCTGTTTACAATATTGATCAGGGTTCAAGTACAATCGATGGAAGTCCTTTAGGAGCGACAGGTGTATTTACACCTCTCTCATTTATGTCGAACAATGGTGATGGAACTGCTGGGTTCGATCCGGCAGATGCTGGTATTGGAATGTGGTGGGTTAAATATACTTACGAGGATGGAAATGCTTGTGTAAATGCCGATTCTACAGAGATTGAGGTTAATGAAGCCTTAGGTGATATTACAAGTTCATCTGGTTCGTTTCAGTTTTGTTATTATGGTTCATCAATCGATACTTTAATCGGTACACCAAATCACACTGATGGAAGTGCGGGTAGTTTTTATATTGATAATGTACCAATACCTCCGGAATCGGATAATAAAATATTGTTTGATCCTCAGGATTATCTTTCCGGTGATCATACAGTCAAATTTGAATATAATAATGGACCAACAGCTTATGTAGTTTATAAAACAGTAAATGTTGATTCAATAGGAAATATTTATTTTACCGGTTTAGATCCCAAATATTGTGAAAACGAAGATATGGAAGTTGAACTTACGGCATTTTATCCCGGGCAAGACGGAGTAATGCAGTTTGCTGGTAATGGTATTACCGATGACGATGTAGATAATTTAGGATTTTTTAATCCAAGTGAAGCTAATTTAGGCGATAATGCTATTACATATACGTTTACTCGCGATTACTCCGGTTGTCAAAAAATATATAATGAAATAACCAGGGTTAATAAAATTCCGGTAGTTGCATTTTATCCTAATGAAAAATGTATAGTAAGTGCTGGTGTTTTCGTAGAATTTACAGCAGATACATTACTTTCTGACTCAATTGTTAGCTGGACATGGACACTTGGTAACCGTACATCAAATGACCCTATTCCAAGTTTTGAAATAGATCCAGGATATTCTGGCATGAATTTAAAGTTAGAAACTAAGTTTGGTTGTACTGATGATAAAGATAGTTCTTTCTATATTGGTACAAGAAAAGATATAGAATTCTCTTTTGATAATTTATGTCATGGAGAAGCTGTTACATTTGAGTTAAATGCGGGTAACGATCCTGAAGATGTTGATAGTGTGAGATGGATCTTTGGAGGTCCAGGAATTTCAGATTTATCAGATTTGAGTAATCCTACTCATCAATACACAAGCCCCGGTGGTTATAATGTAATTTATGAGGAGTATTTGATATCTTGTGGAAGAGTTGCAGATACAGTAAAAATAACTGTTCGGCCATCTGTAGACTTAAGTATTGGAGAATATTTAGAAGAATTTGAAGACAATTCTGATATAACCGGATGGGTTATTGAAGATTATGAAGAAAGTGCTAATAATACCTGGCAGTGGGGAGAACCAGTTGGTAATAAAATTAGTACAGCAGCTTCGGGGTCGTCTGCATTTGTAACTAATTTAAGCGGTAATTATAGCAATGAAGAAAAAGGAATGATTACCAGCCCATGTTTTGATTTTAGTAGTATGCAAAGACCTATGATGAAAATGGATTTTATAGCATATACAGAAGAAGATAGGGATGGTGCAGTAATTCAATACACAAAACCAAATGGCGACTGGGCTACAATTGGAGTTCCAAATGATGGTGTTAATTGGTATAATTCTTATATTATTACCGGTGCACCTGCCGATCAGCAATTAGGATGGACAGGCGATATTGTGGGAGAAAACGGCTCGGGCTGGCAAACTGCAATGTACCGATTAGATGAACTTAGGGGCAGAGCCGGAGTACGATTCAGAATTGTATTTGGCTCGAATGGTGATTTCACTAATGAAGGATTTGCATTTGATAATATACAGTTTAGTGAAAGAAAAAGAATTGTTCTTCTGGAGAATTTTACAAACATTAACGATGATGATGCAAATAATACTCAGGATGATATAATAAACCCAATTTTGGAAAAAGATTCCTTGGATGTAATAAATTTGAATTACCATACTAGTTTCCCTACAGCTAATACATTTAACTCGTATTATCCTTCCGGACCAAGTGCAAGAGCATTATACTATGGAGTATCTGATGTTCCATATTCTTTAGTTGATGGAGGAGAACGTAGTTATAATTATACACTGACAAACACTTTAGCAGAATCAGATATACATAAGAGAATGCTTATTGATCCTCAGTTTAATATTTCAGTTCGACAGGATATTCAAGGGAGTAATTTTGTCGTTTCGTCTTCAGTTAAAGCTTTAGAAGAAATGACCGGGCAAAATATTATTGTGTATGTAGCTATTGTTGAAAAAACTGTTTTGGACGGTGCCGACAGGTATAATAATGTTTTAAGAACTATGTTACCCGATGCAGCCGGTATTTTAGTAGAGAAAGACTGGATTGCAGGCGATTCTATAAATGTTTATCAAACATGGTCTTTTTCTGAAGATGTTAATACTGATAGTTTAATTACAATTGTTTTTGTACAGGATGAGGACACTAAACAAATATATCAAACTGGATTTACAGAAGAATTAAGCACCATAACATCTATTGATGAAATTATTGATAATATTCTTAGTATTGATTACATAGTTTATCCAAATCCTGTAAAGGAAATATTATCAGTCAAATTGTATAAATCTCTAACTTATGATATAAATATTAATGTATATAACAGTGTTGGTGCATTAGTTAAATCAAATAAGTTAGTTAAGGGTAATTGTTTATTAGAATTAGATACAAATGATTTACCTTCTGGTGTGTATTATTTGAAACTGACTAATACCAATAAATTTTTCAGTACTAAGAAGATTATTATTAGTAATTAGGAAATAGACTAAATCTAAAATGAAACGCCTGCTGGTTATTAGCAGACGTTTTATTTTTATATTATACCGTTTATTATTCAAAAGATAGTTGATGATACCATCTTGAAGAAGAATTGGTATAATATATTTTTTAATTATTTCTACGCGGTCTTCCGTCTCTGTTTCTTCCTCTTTCCCCTTCTCTTGAGCTTCTTCCAAGTTTGTTACGATCCTGATCACGAATCATTTGCATAAATATCTTTTGTAAACTTTCTTGTTGGTCTTCGTTACAAATTTCTTTTAATTCCAGAAAATGACTTATAGTCGTCTTTTTTAATTCATAATGTAATGAACCAATATCTCTTGCAATTTTATCTAAAGTATTAGGATTCGGATTTTCTTTAGCAATTTCATTCATCATTTCTGTCCGTTTTTCATTAAGCTCTAAGGCTATTCCATGTGCTATTATCATATTTGTTCTGGTAATTTCCTTAAATTGTTGAAATTGCTCGTCAGATAACTTTAATTCATCTCTAATAAATCTGTGCATTCCTCTTATCTGAACTTCTTCTTTCAGATTATTCATTTCAGCAAGCTTTTTAGTTTTTATTTTGCTATTGTAATATATTGTAGCAAGTGCCGAAACATTTATTACTATTAAAAGGATAATAGTAATTATTAGTAGTGATTTTTTCGTTTTTGTATCCATTATTAAGTCATTTCAAATCATATGTAATATACTATTCTTCAACTATATTATTGTCATCTATTAATAGGTTTTCAATAGGTTCAATTTCAAAATCATTCAAATACTGGTATTCAGCAAAGGTTTGAATATAATCTTCATTCCCATTGTTAAATTCAGAATATTGTTCTTGTGCTACTGAGCCAGATCCTATCAAGATTCCAATATACACTGCTATTATTAGCGACGACAGATAAATTACAGGTTGAACTAATTTTCTTGAAAAGAAGCTAATGAAAATAGATTCTTTAGGAGAATTTCTATTCTCCATTTTTTGTTTTAATCGTGTAAAATAAAATGCGTGTTCAGCGATTTCAGCTTTTGGTTTTAATAAATCAAAAGTATTATTAAATTTTTGATATAAAATTGAACAATCAGAGCAAGATTCTATATGATTTTGAAACTCCTCAATTTGTTTTTCTGATAGTTTTTTATCGATATAATCTGGTAGTATTTTTTTAAGATTTTTACAATTCATCTCTCGTTTTTTTAGTTTGACACCTGACCATGAATTTTATTACAATTATTATCAATTCTTTTTATAATAATCAATAAGTATTTTCTGTAATTTTTTCTTTCCTCGATTTATTAAAACTCCAACTTCGCTTACTGATATTCCCATTACCTCTGAAATTTCTTTATATGATAAATCTTCGAAATTATTTAATGATATAGCAATATTTTGTTTTTCCGGCAATTTTCTTAAAGCATAATACAATGCTTTTTTATTTTCTTCAAGTTCAATATTTTCTCCCGGTTTTAATTCTTTATCCTCGGGGTCGGAGCTTTTATTATCATCTCCAAAAATAATATCCAGGCTGGTAAACCATTTTTGTTTTTTTCTGGAACGTAAATAATTCAATGATTTATTTACTGAAACCCTGTAGAGCCATGTTGTAACTTTAGAATCACCACGGAAACTATCTATTGATTCGTATATTTTAATAAAAACTTCTTGTGATACGTCCATTGCATCATCATAGTTATTTAAAATGTTATTACAAACATTTAATACTAGCTGATGATATTTTTCAACGAAAACCTGGAATGCTTTTTCGTCTTTTTCAGCAATTTTAGCAAGTAATATTTTGTCGTCCATTAAGGAATTTCCTGAATCAAGTTTTTACTATGACTATCAAAAAACTTTTTTATTACCAAATAAAGGTAGAACTTTTTTATATATTTTAAATCATTCGTTTTTTCATTATCAATTTGAAATAATTAAGTTTGCATTTCAATTAAAGTTGACCAAATGAGAATCAGTGGTTTTACAATGGGTAAGAATGTGGATAAACTTTATTATCCCATAAAGCCTGCAATAATGTCAATATTACCAATTGTTGATGAGTTTATAGTAGCACTTGGAAAAAGCGATGACGATGACAGAACCCGTGAAGAAATATTAAGTATTGGAAGCGATAAAATAAAATTAATTGATACCGTTTGGGATTTGGAAAAATACCCTAATGGAATGGAGAACGCACATCAGACAGATATTGCAAAAAATCATTGTACGGGTGACTGGCTATTTTATTTACAAGCTGATGAGGTTATACACGAAAAATTTCTGCCGATAATTAAAAAGCGTTGTGAAGAACTTTTATATGATAAAACAGTTGAAGGTTTGCTTTTCAGGTATAAGCACTTTTGGGGCGATTACGATCATTATCATTTTTCGCATCATTGGTATAAACACGAAATTCGCATAATTAAAAACGTTCCTGAAATTCATTCATGGGAATCGGCACAATCGTTTCGAAGAATACCAAACTTTGAGGGAATAAACTACCGTCAGCAGGATGGAACCTATAAGTTAAAAGTAGCTCGAGTAGATGCTGATGTTTATCATTACGGTTGGGTTAGACCACCTTCGTTAATGAAGAAAAAAATGAAGGCTTTGGATACTATTCATAGAGGCGAAGAAGGCACTGAAAATAGAGAAACAATGTATCGTAATTTTGATTATGGTTCGCTGGACCAGTTACAAAAGTTTACTGAAACACACCCTGAAGTAATGAAAAACTGGATTGCAAAATTCGATTGGAAAAATGAACTTCAGTATTCTGGTAATCCGTGTGTTACAAGAAAAAAACATTCTCACGAAAGATTCAAATATAGATTCTTAACCTGGATTGAAAATAATTTACTTGGAGGTAGAAGCATCGGTGGGTTTAAAAACTACATACTTTTAAATAAAAGTTAATAATCATTTTAGATCTTGTTCATAAATTATGTAAACTTCTTTGGAGTCTTTATAGGGCTTGTATTTTCAAAAGATTATATTTGTGCAAAATCAAATAATCTAGATGAGATGTTTGGTGTAAATCAAAGAAAATCAAAGTACTATGATAAGATGTCGACTCCTTATATTTTTAATAATTCTAAATTTATTTTTCCCCTTACTAAATCATGCCCAGGATTCAACCATAATAATCGATAAGCAAAATCAGTGGGTTGATTCTGTAATGAATAAATTGTCTCTTGAAGAAAAGATAGGACAGTTGTTTATGGTTGCAGCATATTCCAATAAAGATCAACAACATATAGATGAAATATCTTATATCATTAAAAAATATAAAATAGGAGGCTTAATTTTTTTTCAGGGTGGTCCGGGCCGACAGCTTAATCTCACCAATCATTACCAATCTATAACAAAAACACCTTTACTTATTGCTATTGACGGAGAATGGGGTTTGGGAATGCGCTTAGATTCAACCATTAGTTACCCTCGCCAAATGATGCTTGGAGCAATTCAGAATGATTCACTAATTTACCAGATGGGTTTTGATATTGGCGAACAGATGAAACGAATGGGTATTCATGTTAATTTTGCACCTGTTGTTGATGTAAATAACAATCCTCTAAACCCTGTTATTAACGTACGTTCGTTTGGCGAAAATCCTGATATCGTTGCAAAAAAGGGTATTATGTATATGAAGGGGATGCAGGATGCCGGTATAATTGCCACTGCAAAGCATTTCCCGGGGCATGGCGATACCGATAAAGATTCGCATTATACTTTGCCTTTGGTAAACCATAATCGTGAGCGACTTGATTCTGTTGAGTTATATCCGTTCAGGAAAATTTTTGATGCCGGGATAGAAGGAGTAATGGTCGCTCATTTAAATGTTTCTGCTCTTGGAACAAAAGAGGATACTCCAACAACTCTTACAAAAGCAGTTGTTACAGATTTGCTAAAGGAAGAAATGGCTTTCGAAGGATTAATTTTTACCGATGCATTAAATATGAAAGGTGCTACAAAATATTACGATTCTGGTGAGATTGAAGCTTTAGCGCTTAGTGCCGGTAATGATGTTTTACTTTTTCCTGTGAGTGTATCAAAAGCCATATCAAAAATAAAAAAACAGGTCCGTAAAGGAAAAATACCACGAGAACGAATCGAAGAAAGTTGTCGTAAAATTCTGGAAGCAAAATATAGAGTAGGATTACACACAAAAGATAAATCAATAGCTTTTATAAAAAAGGAAAATCTGGAAAAAGATTTAAACCAGTTGGTTTATGAAGTAACACATCGTGATTTAATTGAAGCGGGTTTAACCTTGATAAGAAACGAAAAAGATATTTTACCCATAAAAAAGCTTAAACGTAAGCAATTTGCTTCGTTGGCATTTAATACAAATGAAATTACAGAGTTCCAGGAAACACTTTCAAAGTATGCCGAAGTAGATCATTTTATTTTTACTGAAAACAATAAAGATTCCTTGTTCAATATTTTAAAAAATTACGATGTTGTATTTACAAGTGTTCATAACACATCGTACTGGCCATCGGGAAATTATAAAGTTAATCAATATCATTTAAATCAAATTGCCAAACTAGCCAATGAAACTAAGCTTGTTTTTAGTGTTTTTGCAAATCCTTATAGTTTACGACAATTCAAAATGATTGATAGTATCGATGCAGTCTTAATTGCATATTCTGATGATAATGTAGTTCAGAATGCAGTAGCTCAAGCAATTTTCGGTGGAACTGAAATATCGGGTCGTTTGCCTGTTGGTATTAACAAAGATTATCCGGCAGGAACAGGAATTGATACTAAAAAAAAATTAAGACTCCAATATGGTATCCCTGAACAGGCGGGAATATCATCCGAAAAATTAATTAAAGTTGATTCCATAGCACAAAGTGCAATTGATAGTATGGCAACTCCGGGTTGTCGAATTCTTATTGTTCGTAATGGTATTGTTTTTTACGATAAAGCCTTTGGATATCATACATACATGAAACAAAATCCTGTAAAGGAAAATGATATTTATGATATTGCTTCCATTACAAAAATTGCTGCTACGGTTCCGTCTTTAATGAAATTGTATGAGGATAGTTTATTTTTTATTGATGATAAATTGGCCGATTATTTGCCGGAATTGGATACAACAAATAAAGGCGATTTAAATATAAAAGATATTTTAACACACCAGGCACAACTTAATGGCTGGATTCCCTTTTATTACTCAACACTGGAAACCTTATATCTTGACCAGAAATTATTGAATAATAAGTTTACCGAGGAGTTTCCATACAAAATAGGAAATCATGCTTATATGGCCAAAAATTTTAAGTTTAAAGATAATATCTATAGTCATACACCCAAGGAGGGGTTTTCGACCAAAATAGCGGCTGATTTTTACATTACAGATACATATATCGATACTATATATAACAAGATTCGTGAATCGAATTTATATGGAGAAAAGGCTTATCGTTATAGCGATTTGGGTTACTATTATTTTTACAAAATAATTGAAAATTATACTGGTGTTAAATTCCAGGATTATGTTGATTCTGTTTTTTACGATGAGCTTGGAGCAAACAGAACAACTTTCTTACCTCTTGAAAAGTTCGATAAAACTGAGATAGTACCAACAGAAAACGACCAGGTTTTTCGTAAACAATTGTTACATGGTTA
>JAUVUS010000294.1 GCA_030600865.1 Bacteroidales bacterium
CCTTCACAACTGGCCTTTGAAAGTTCATTAACAATAGTCCATAACTGCGATTTGGCCTGTTCAATTAAACCATCCATACTATTACTGGTATCTAATAATAATGCAATTTTAATCGATTTCTTTTCATCATTATTGTCTGCAGAGATATTTAGTCCGATAAGAACTAAAAAGATAATCATTCCCATTAAAATGAGATTTCTACTTCTTGAAATTTGATTTTGTGTTTTCATAACTATGTGTTTTTATTGGTTTCTGAAGTAAAAGTAGAGACAAAAAAATGTCGATAAAAGCTATAATTAGGGAACAGGTCGTTTGAGCTGGTTAAGTATATTTTTAAATGAGTTAAATGGAAATGTATAGCTGTAAATGCTGATTTTAAAGGTGTTTTAGAGAATGTCGGATTTTTTTTGTCGAAATTTGTTTGTATTTTTACTTCAGGTAATCTATAAAAATAGCGAAATTCGAGGCGCAATAAATTTTAAAACATGAGTTTACTATTGTAAATGAGGGATTTAAAATTTTGAAGCAACAAAGAAGTTTGAATTTTTAGAGCTTACCTTCATATTGATAATGAAATTATGAACAGAAGAATTGTAATATCACTATTTTTAATTTTGGCTTGCACTTATTCTGTATTAAGTCAGTCCAAAGTGAGCCGGTATCAACAGGTAAATGTTAAATCTTTACTCGATTCTGTAGATACTTATAAAGAAACGAATGCAGTAAAAGCCTATGATTTTGTCGAAAGAGCATTGGAGTTAATAATTCAGAATAATGATAAAGAAAACGAAATTCGTGCATATAATTTATTAGGTGATATTAATTTATACTCCGAACAATTCGATTTGTCTGTTGAGAATTATTTTAAAGCTATAAATCTTGCAAAAAGTATAAACAATTCTGATTTAGCTTATAGTTCAAACAAGAATATCGGATTAGCATTTAAACTGAATGGAGATTACGATAAAGCCCTGTATTATTTTAATTCATTTTTGGGAACAATCTCTAAAAGCTCTTTACAGGATGATATTGTTTTTACTAAACTACAAATTGCTGAAACTTATGAACTAAAAGGTGAATATTCTTTGGCAGAACAAACTTATCTGGATGTTCTGGAGATAGAAAAAGAAAGAAACAATACGAGAGGAATTATTTTTATACAGGATAAATTAGCTAGTATAAGTTTATTGCAAAATAATGCTCCAGCAGCAATTCAATATTATGAAGAATCAGAAAAATTAGCGGCACAATCTTCTGATAAACGTTCTTTATCTAACACATTAAGGCAAAAAGGAAGAGCTTATAAGAAACAGAATAAACCTGAAGAAGAGTTGATGGCCCGACAACAATCACTTGATATTAATGAAGAACTTGAAGATATTGAAGCTCAGAGTGAAGATTTATTAGAGATCGGAAAAATTTATGTTGAACAAAAACAGGAAGCTAAAGCTATTCCGGTATTACAAAAGAGTGTTAGCCTGTCGGAGCAAACTCAAAATATTGATCAAAAGAAAGAGGCACTTTACTCTTTATCGAAAGCTTATGAGCGTTCTGATGTAAATAAAGCTCTGGAAACTTACAAAGAATATCTAAAACTAAACGATAGCATTAATAAAATAAGGGAAGAAGAACTACTGTCAAGGCTCGAAATGGCAACATCATTAAACAGAAAGCAACAACGAATTGATTTACTCGAAAAGGATAAGGAATTAAACGATAAAACAATTGAGCTTTTATTTCAGGAACAGGAATTGAAAAACCAGACTGTACGTACACTAAGGACTACAATTATTTCTTTAATTATAATTCTTTTGATTTTAAGTGTTTCGTCGGTTTTTATATTAAGAAGCGGGCGGCAAAAACGTCTTGCCAATCAGTTATTAGCATTAAAATCATTACGTAGTCAAATGAACCCGCATTTTATCTTTAATGCTTTAAATTCGGTTAACAATTATATTGCTAAAAAAGATGAATTGTCCGCAAATCGTTACTTGTCCGATTTTGCTTTTCTTATGCGATCGGTAATGGAAAATTCAAAGCACGATTTTATTCCTTTAACCGATGAAATAAAAATTATTGAGCTTTATATAAAACTGGAGCACGAACGATTTAAAGAAAAGTTCGACTATACATTTATAGTTGATGAGGACATTAATACCGAATCGTTTTTAATTCCGCCGATGTTAATTCAGCCGTATATCGAGAATGCAGTATGGCATGGATTAAGATATAAAGAAGATAAAGGAAAACTGGATGTTGAACTTAAACAGTTCGATAAGCATCTGGAAATAACAATACAAGATGATGGTATAGGACGTGAAAAATCTCAGGCACTGAAAACCAAAAACCAACAACAGAATAATTCTACCGGATTAAAAAATATTGAAAACAGGCTCCGGATAATAAATGAAGTTCATCATTTGGGAATTAAAGTTGAGGTTTTCGATTTAATTCCTGAAACTAAAACAGGAACGTATATAAAAATTACTGTTCCAATGCAAAATGAAAATATATAAATAAAATTAAAGTTTATAGTTAAATGTGTAGGGGAGAGATTCTTAGTGAATCTTAGTGTTTTAGAGTCTTTGTGGCTGATATAAATGCCACTGAGTTTTAAAAATAAAAAAAATCTAAGATAGTAGTTTAAATATTTGACTTTAAGTCGATTTAGTTGGGTAAAGAAATAAACAAGCCACAGACCTGCCTGCAGCAGGCAGGTTCACAGATAAACTTATGGACGAAAAACTAAAAGCAGTAATTGTTGAAGACGAATTAGCGAGTCGGGAGACTTTAACAGCATACCTGGAAAAGTATTGCCCCGATGTTGACTTATTAGCTGAGGCCGATTCGGTAAAATCAGGACTGGAAATTATTAAAAAGCATAAACCCGATGTGGTTTTTCTTGATATAGAAATGCCTTATGGCAATGCTTTCGATTTACTGGAACAAATTCCGGAAGTCGATTTCGAAGTAGTATTTGTTACGGCTTACAGCAATTATGCAGTAAAAGCACTAAACCTAAGCGCATCATATTATATTTTAAAACCAATTTCAATTGATGAGTTAATTAAGGCTGTTGACAAGATAAAGGCAAACAGAAATAACACAGAAATTTCCATTCATTCTAAAATATTGCTTGATAATATTCAGGAAGTTAATAAACCGAATCATAAAATAGTTTTGCCATTACTAAACGGATTTGAAATTGTTCATGTCCGCGATATTATCCGTTGTCGCGCCAATGATAATTTTACTGAGTTTCATTTAAAAGACGGATCGAAAAAATTAATATCGCGCACCCTGAAATTTTATGAAGAACTTTTAAAAGATTTTGGTTTTATCCGTATACATAAATCTCACCTTATAAACTTCCAATACGTTACAAAATATCTAAAAGGTAAAGGTGGCATGGTAGAAATGTCCGATGGCTCTGTAGTTGATGTCTCGGTTAACCGTAAAGCAGAATTTTTAGAAAAGTTTAAATAGATAAAAAAAACCAGCCTTTCAAGGCTGGTTTTAATTTGAGTTAATAATTTTATTTAAGAATAATATTCTTTACACAAGATTCTGTATTAGTTGATATTTTAATAAAATACATACCTCTTGAGAAATTACCTAAGTCAACTTTGTATATAGTTTTATCAATTTTTGATAATTCTTCAGTATAAACTAAACTACCAATAGAATTAAATACTTCAATTTGCCATTTGGTATCAATAACATTATCAAATGATATATTAATAATTCCGCTGGTAGGATTTGGATATAAGTTAATACTTCTTTCGAAGCTTAAATCAAATACTGATGTAGCCACAGTGAAATTAACACTATATGTTTCAGTCGTTGTTCCGTCTTCTGCGGTAACAACAACTGAAGTTGTTCCCGGTAATGCCGTTGCGTTTGTAATATTAACATCGGCATTAACATCACTAGCTGTTGCTGTAACTGTTGGAACAATTGTAGTTCCCGATGCCAGCTCCATGTTATATGACAAAGTTGAAGCACTAAATCCACTAACCGTAGTTCCATCAACTTGTAAGTCACTTAATGTAGCATCTGTTGCCGGATCTGCAATAGTAAAGTTAATTGTATAGGTGTTTGTAGTAACACCATCTTCTGCAGTAACAAGAACAGTTGTTGTTCCAGGTAATGATGTAGCATCAGTAATTTCTACACTTGCATTTACATCATTTTCTGTAGCAGTAACAACCGGTATATCTGTTGTTCCATATGCAAACTCCATAGTATAAGTCAACGTAGCAGGGTCAAATCCTGAAATAGTTGTTCCATCAACTTGTAAGTCGCTTAATGTAGCATCTGTTGCCGGATCTGCAATAGTAAAGTTAATTGTATAGGTGTTTGTAGTAACACCATCTTCTGCAGTAAC
>JAUVUS010000272.1 GCA_030600865.1 Bacteroidales bacterium
GAAAAGATGGTTTCGGATATTCGCTTACTTTCATCAGATATTGTTGGGACAAAAGAAGTTGGAATACCACAAAAACAGACCGGAAGTTCAATCATGCCAGGTAAAGTTAACCCGGTTATTCCGGAATTTGTTATAAGTGCTGCACATAAAATCTATGCGAACGATACACTAATTACATCGCTCAGCGCTCAAGGTTGCCTTGATTTAAATCCTTACTTACCTGTTATTGGCCATGCATTATTAGAAAGTATCAAACTATTGATTGCAGCAAACAAAACACTTAAAGAAAACTTGTTTAAAGGACTGGAAATTGATAATGACACAGCCGAAGACCGATTGTATAAAAGCCCTGCCATTACAACTGCACTTAGTCCGTATATTGGTTATAACAATGCGGCCAAACTTGCTAAAGAAATGAAAAAATCTAAACAAGATATTTTCAGTGTTAATAGTAAATTAAAGCTTGTTGAACCTGAAAAGTTGGAGAAAATTCTTGCATCGCAAAATCTTCTTAAGATGGGATTTACATTGAAAGATATTACTGAATAAATCTAATCATAATGAAAAACAGTTTTAAAGTTTCAATTATTATCCCGTGTTACAACGAAGAAAGTAATATAAACCAACTTTATAAATCTCTTTCTGAACACATTAATGATTTCAGTTACGAATTACTTTTTATAGATGATGGCAGTACTGATAAAACTCTCGATAATATAAAAGCCATTGCTAGTACTAATAAGCAAGTAAAATACATTTCCCTTTCCCGAAATTTCGGACATCAAAATGCATTAAAAGCGGGTTATGACTCTGCCAAGGGAGATTGTGTTATTTGTATGGATGCCGATTTGCAACACCCTCCGGAATTAATTCTTGAAATGATTAATCTCTGGCAAAAAGGATATAAAATTGTAACAACCAAACGCAATCAAGATAAATCATTAGGATTATTTAAGCGTATTACTTCTAGAGTCTTTTATAAAATCATAAATTTTTTATCGGAAGTTAAAATTGAAAATGGAACGGCTGATTTCAGACTTTTAGATAAACAAGTAGTACAAGAATTAAAAAAAATAAATGAAAAGTTTTTGTTTTATCGAGGATTAATTCCCTGGTTGGGATTTTCACAAATACAACTTGAATATATTGCTCCTCCCCGATTTTCGGGAAAAACAAAATATAGTTTTTCAAAAATGTTGCATTTTGCATCTGATGGCATCACTTCGTTCAGTGTAAAACCTTTAAAAGTTTCCATTTATCTGGGATTTTTAATCGCATTTGTAGCATTTCTGTATATTCTTTACGCCATTTATATTTCTGTATTCACAGATAATGCAGTTGCAGGATGGACATCAACAATAATAAGTGTTCTATTTATTGGCGGAATACAACTCATTATGATCGGAATTGTTGGGAATTATCTTGGAAAACTTTTTATGGAAAATAAAAAACGCCCTAATTACATAATTAAAGATAAAAATGATTAAAAAACTGGTTGCAAAAAATCTTTCCGGTTTATGTATTATAGTTATTGCAATTAGTACAATCTTTTTGAATTTCAGTCACCACCGTTGGCAAAAAGATGATCGCGTAATTGAATGGGATGTAAAATCGTATTATGCATATTTACCTGCAACATTTATTTACAAAGATCTTTCACTTCAATTTCGAAGAGATAATATAGAAAAATTTGGAGATCTTATATGGCCTGTTGAAACTCCAACACATAAACATGCCATTGTAACAACAATGGGTCTATCTTTCCTCTATGCTCCATTTTTTGCAACTGCTCACATATATAGCTTAATTTCTGAATATGAAGCTGATGGTTATTCTTTGCCCTACCGTTTCGCACTGGTTTTTAGCTCATTATTTTATGTCATAATTGGGTTAATATTTTTACAAAAAACTCTTAGAAAATTCTATAAAGAAGATATTGTAGCTCTTGTTGTCACAACAATTGGAATCGGAACAAATTTATTATATTATTATTCCTATGAAGCAGCAATGCCTCACGCCTATAATTTTACTTTAATTTCACTTTTTGTTTATCAAACAATACGATTTTACGAATATCCTTCGAGTAAAAAAATATTTTGGTTGGGATTAGTGAGTGGATTAATTACATTAATAAGGCCAACAAACATAATAGTTTTAATCCTTTTCTTTTTATGGAACATTACGTCATTTAAGGATTTTAAATACAAAGTTTCTTACTTTTTAAAGGAATATAAATTGGTTTTATTAATGATTGCAGGATTCATACTAATTTGGATTCCTCAATTCATTTATTGGTACTGGGTTTCTGGTAAGATATTTTATTTCTCGTATGGTGAGGTTGGAGGAAAATTCTTCTTTTTAAATCCTCAGATAAAAAATATCTTAATTAGTTATAAAAAAGGATGGTTTGTTTATACTCCAATTATGCTGATCGCATTTATTGGAATATTTACTTTACCAAAGCAGAAGAAAGGATTATTTCTCCCGGTTTTATTATTCACTTTATTAAACATTTACATTCTGGCATCGTGGTGGTGTTGGTGGTTCGGCGGATCATTCGGACTTAGAGCTTTTATCGATTCTTATGCGATAATGGCTATTCCCCTTGGTTCTATTATCAGTATATTAAGTTTTAAAAAGTACCTTAAATATCTAAGCTTTGGATTTATTTCTTTACTAATCGTTTTTAATATTTTTCAGATACAACAATACACAAATCAGGCAATACATTATTGGTGGATGAATAAAGCCACATATTGGGAAACATTTTTAAAATTACGACCAACAGAACGTTATTGGGAATTAGTTACATTACCAGATTATGACAAAGCAAGAGAAGGAATTTATGTTGAAATTAAACCTGAATACAAGAAAAAAGAAAAAAAGCCAATTGCTCCATCAAAAGATAAAATAATTACACTTATTATTGAAAACATTAAAAACGACTCCATCCTATACTCTGATTTAGAAATTGAAGCTAAAACTTCGAAAATTGTAATTGATTCTATTTTAAAAACTAAAGCTGAAGAAATATGGCTTATTGATTCAACTGAATATAAAAGAGAATTGATTATCGAAAATTTAATCAGATCTTTACGAAATAGCAATGAATTAATGGAACAAATTAAAAAGAAAGCCAAAAAGAAAGACATTAGTATAGATTCAATGCTTGTGCTTGATGCAATTTGGTTATACGAAAACAATAAATACTGATGATTAACAATAAAACTATTGCTGTAGTCATTCCGGCTTATAATGAAGAAAATCAAATAGGCTTAGTTCTGGAAACAATGCCTGATTATGTGGATAGAATAATTCTGGTAAATGATTGTTCAACAGATAACACCGAGCAACTTGCCAGAAAATTTTCAAATAAACTTGGAAGTTTTAAATTACCGGAAAATATTAAAACTAAGGTTGGTAACGATTTTTATAATAAAGCAAATGAAATTATCGAGAAATGGAACCAGGAAGAGATTAAATATTTTGCTCCAGCTAAGGTTATTCATGAACATACAAATGAAAGATTAGTTATTATTAATCTTTTAAAAAACGGCGGCGTTGGAAGTGCCATTGCAAGAGGGTATAAATGGGCAAAAGATAATAATATTGATTGTACAGCTGTTATGGCTGGAGATGGACAAATGGATCCCGATGAATTATCCTCTATTTGCGAACCAATAATAAATAATTCAATTGATTATGTAAAAGGCAATCGTCTGGGGCATAAAAGTGCAAAAGCTTTAATGCCAAGAAGAAGATTCATTGGCAATTCTATTCTTTCAATATTGACAAAAATTGCGTCTGGTTATTGGCATATAACCGACACACAAACCGGATTTACAGCACTATCTAATAAAGCTTTAAATCAAATTGAATTATTCAATATTTATCCCAGATATGGAATGCCTAATGATATGTTAGTAAAACTTAATATCGAAAATTGCACAATAAAAGAAGTAGCAATTAAACCTATATATTTTATCGGGGAACAATCAAAAATGAAAATTCGTAAAGTAATACCAAGAATTTCATGGTTATTAGTCCGAAGCTTTTTCAAACGTATATGGATAAAATATTTGTATAAAAGTTTTCATCCCCTATTTATTTTATACCACATGGGAATATTTCTATTACTAATATCTATACCATTTGGCATAAAGATTTTGATAAAAGTTTTTACTCAAACCGATGCAAATCCGGTAACCGTTTTGGCATTTGCTTTACTATTTATTAGTGGTTTTCAATCATTAATGTTTGCCATGTGGATGGATATACAAGATAATCAGAGATTATATAAAGATTAGAGGTTTATTTTAAGGACCAATGCAATAACAAAAATAAATACTTCACCAATAAGAAACCAGACTCTGGCAAGAATTGAAAATGATATAGCCATTTCCGGCGAAACTCCATTTGATATTAAAAAAAGTGTTATTACTCCTTCGCGAATACCAATTCCACCGGGAAAGATTATGGATATTAATCCAATCGAAATACTCAAAGGAAAAGCAAAAGCATAATAAACTGGAGTAATATCAAAAACAGACACAAGTAAAAAATAAAAGACGACAGACCAAAAAATCCAATAAATACTAATAGATAATGTAAGTTGAAAAAATTCTTTGGCATTTATTTTAGGTAAATCAATCTTTCTCTTAAAAATACTA
>JAUVUS010000003.1 GCA_030600865.1 Bacteroidales bacterium
GGACAATTTAATCTGGCACCTCTTACTCCCAATAAAAAATCGATGGATGCTTTAGTTCCATATTTTATAAGAGAAATAGAAAACAAAGGCATAAATATTATTCATAAAGAAGCCACTAAATCAGATTTAATTGATAAATATGATGAGGTAGTAATTGCAACTGGTTCTAAGCCTGCAAAGATTGATATACCTGGTTTGGATAAATTCTATTGGGCAGAAATTTTATTTAAAGAAAATTTACCTGAAAACAAAAAAGTATTGATAATTGGTGGCGGCCTTATTGGCGTTGATATTGCAACGGCCTTAATTCCTTTAAATAATCAGGTAATAATTGTTAAGAGAACAACTGATTTTGGTGAGGATATGGAAATGATAGCTAAAACCCTTTCTTTAAAAATGATGAAGGAGAAAGGTACTCAATTTAGCGATCATACATTTATAGAAAAGGTTGATGGAAAAACGGTTTATGCAAGAAGAAATGACGAACCAATTCAATTTAATGATATTGATCTTATTGTTGTCTCAACCGGAATGAAAAGTTTTAATCCTTTAAAAAATGAATTGGAAAATATAATGTCTGTTCATATAATTGGTGATGCTAAAGAAATAGGTAATGCACAGGATGCAATTAAAGGTGCTTATGAAAAGGCAATAGAGTTATAATCAGTATATTAATTTTAATAAATTCAGATGAAACTTTTAATGATTTATATGAATCGATTTTCGTATAATCCTACAATCAAGACAATTGATTCTATGCCTGATTTTAGTGAAGGTGAAGAATATGAAAGTGTTCAGACAGCATTTATTCAGGTTGAAAAAGAAGATGAAGAAAAGGAAAGTGAAGTAAAAAAGAAACTTCTTAAAAATCTAAAATGGATAGCCGGAAAAAATAACACGAAACATATCATATTACATTCGTTTGCACATTTATCGGAAAGTAAAGCCGATCCTGAATTCTCAAAAGCATTATTCGATAATATCGATGAACGTTTAACTAATTCAGGATTTACTGTTGAACAAACGCCTTTTGGATATTTTCTGGATTTAAATGTTCAGGCACCTGGTTTTTCTCTGGCTCGTGTATTTAAAGAATTTTAAAAATATTAAAAGATGGCAAAAATTTATCCTGATTCAGGAGTAGAATTATCAGAATTTACAGCAAAAAATTATGATAAAGTAATGAATGTAGCTTCTTTTGGGTTATACAAGGGATTTATTAAAAAGGCAATTTCGGATTTGAATATTCAGGAAAACGATAAAATTTTGGATTTAGGCTGTGGAACCGGTCGGAATATTTTATTAATGAATAAGTATGTATCTGAAAATTCATTACTTGTCGGATTGGATATTTCGGAAGATATGGAAAGACAGTTTAACAATAATTGTAAATCTTATCCGAATATAAAATTCACAAATAAAAGAATAGATCAACTTTTTGAACCTGAACAGGAATTTGACAAAGTTTTTGTAAGTTTTGTAATTCATGGTTTTCCACACGAGATAAGAAAAAATGTAATTAAAAATGCATGTAATAGCTTAAAGAAAGGTGGAACATTTAATATTCTGGATTTTGCTGAATTTGATATGGCAAAAATGCCTTTTCATCATCGGTATATATTTAAGAAAATAGAATGTAAATATGCTTTCGATTATATTGAACGCGACTGGAAAAGCATTCTTAAAGAATATGGATTTGAAAATCCTACAGAGAAATTTTATTTCAAAAATTATGTTCGATTATTAACAGTAGAAAAAAAATAGATTTTATGGCGATAAAAGTGGCTTTTGCAACAGACGATGGGAAAACATTTATGGACAGGCATTTTGGAGATGCTGAGTATTATGATGTATATGAAATTTCTGAAACTGATTCGGAGTTTAAAAAAAGAATAAAAAATACTACAGAAGAAGATGACGAAAACATTCATGCTGATCCTGAAAAGGCAAAAGGTGTTGCAGGTTTATTTAAAAATGAAAATATTAAAGTTGTTGTTTCCAAAGTTTTTGGTGCTAATATTAAAAGAATCAAAAAAAAGTTTGTTTGTGTTTTAATGAACGACAATAGTATTTCGGAAAGTATAAAAAATATACAACAGAGTATTCATATTATAGATAATGAGTGGAATAAAGGAGAAGAAAGGAATCATCTTAATTTAAAAGAATTATAAAATATGAACTTGCGTTTTGCTTTTGCAGTAAATAATGAAAGCCATTTTGAAGATCGCTTTTTTGGCGACGCTGATAGATTTATTATTTATCAGCTTGTTTCAGGACAACTTGAGCAGATTTATGAAGTTGTTAATGATAATAAATCCGAGCTAAAAGAGAATAACTCAGATAATAATGAGAAAGTCGATATTTTAATTAAAAATCTTTTAGAGAATGATATAAAAGTAATTGTATCAAAGCAGTTTGGTGAAAATATCAGAATTGTTAATGAATATTTTATCCCGGTAATTATATCTTCAGAAAGTCCTGAAGAAGCTGTGGGAATTATTAATAGGCATATACATTGGATAAAAGATGAATTGAATAATTTCAGTTCAGGTTACAAGTTGTTTACAATAAAGTCAGGAATTTTAAAATCTTCTGTAGAAGATAGAAATTAACTTAATAAATAAAATATGAAACTTTCTGTTTTAACTGAAAATACTGCATCAGAGAAGTTTTTAGCCGAACACGGATTGTCTTATTATATCGAACACGATGTTAATATTCTTTTTGATACAGGGCGTTCTGATGTTTTTTTACAAAATGCAAAGAAACTTAATATTGATATTGCCCAGGTTGATGCTGTAGTGCTTAGTCACGGTCACTGGGATCATGGCGATGGATTAAGATACATTAGCAATAAAAAGCTGATTTGCCATCCCGATGTTTTTCAGGAACGTTACAGAAAGAACGGCGATGAAAATATAGGACTTGAATTATCTTTTAAAGAGCTAAAAAATAAGTTTGATATTACTTATACCCGATTACCTTTTGAAGTATCAAAAAACATCATTTTCTTAGGCGAAATTCCACGAAATAATTCTTTTGAAGCACAAACAACTACATTTGAATTAGATGATAAGAAAGATGATTTTATTATTGATGATTCAGGATTGGTAATTAAACTGGAAGATGAAATTGTTATTATTTCAGGTTGTGCTCACTCCGGTATTTGTAATATGATTGAGCATGCAAAATCAATAACTGGGATAAATAAAATAAGAGCAGTTATTGGAGGATTTCATTTAAAATATAATAATCAACAAACTCAGGAAACTATTAAGTATTTAAAATCGCAGGATATTGCAGAAGTATATCCATCGCATTGTACTGAGTTACCGGCTTTAGCGGCGTTTTATGATGAGTTTAAAATAAAGCATTTGAAGTCAGGAATGGTTTTAAAATTTGATAAATAATGAAGACTTATTTGGAGTGTATTCCATGTTTTATGCAACAGGCGTATCGTACGGCACGAATTGCAACGAGTGATGAGGAAAAGATCAAAGAAGTGCTGAATGTTGTTGGCGAAATGATCAAATCAATTCCTATGGAAAATACTCCTCCCGAAACAGGAAATATAATTTATCAGAAAATAAGTGAAATAACCGGAGTTCACGATCCTTATAAAGAAATAAAGAATAATAATATTAAAGAAGCTTTATCGCTTTATCCCGAACTGAAAAAATATATTAAAAATTCAGATGATCGTTTATTAGCTGCTATTAGAATTGCAATTGCCGGAAATGTTATTGATTTAGGTGTGAACAAAAAATTTAATATAGTTGATGACCTAAAACAAATACTAAAACAGGATTTTGCAATTTTTGATTATGAAGATTTTAAAAATCAGTTAAATAGTGCAAAATCGGTATTGTATTTAGGCGATAATGCAGGCGAGTCGGTATTTGATAAATTATTAATAGAAGAACTTGGTAAACCTGTTACTTATGTTGTTCGCGATATTCCTGTTATAAACGATTGTGTTATTGAAGACGCAATTGCTTCAGGTCTTAATAAAGTTGCGACACTAATATCTTCAGGAAGTACAGCACCTGCAACTATTCTTAGTTTATGCAATGAAGATTTTATTGAGAAGTTTAAAAATGCCGATTTGGTTATAAGTAAAGGACAAGGCAATTACGAAGGACTATCGCAAGTTAAACGAAGCGTATTTTTTATGCTTAAAGCTAAATGCCCGGTAATAGCAAATAATTTGAATGTTAAAGAAAACGATATAGTATTAAAGAGTATTAATATTTATTAAATGTTTAACTAAAATTTCTATTATGAGTAAAGGTAAGTGGAATTTTATTATTGATGCAATAATGTTTGTATTAATGGCTGCAATTGCAGGATTAGGTTTATTAATAAAATACGTTTTACTTCCGGGTACAGAACGTTGGATAAAATACGGAAGAAGCGTTGATCTGACTTTTTGGGGACTCGACAGGCACGACTGGGGAAGAATACATTTGATTTTAGCTTTGGTGCTGGTTGCATTACTTGCTCTGCATATTATTCTACACTGGAAGCTTACTGTTAGTTTATTTAAAAACTTAATTAGCGGGAAAAAATCAAGAATTATTTCTACAATATTTTTGGTTGTTATTACAGTAGTACTGGTTGTATTCCCTTTCTTTATTCAGGTTGATGTATATGATACGGCTACTGGCAGAGAACGTTTTCATTCTTTATCAGAAGGTGTAACTCCTGATGCAACAGAAACTATAATTCCTGCTGAAATAGAAACAAAAACTCCTGATAAGAATAAATCTGAAGGTGAATCTTTAGAAATTGAAAAACCAGTTCAGAAAATTGAAGAGCATAAAGAACGTTTAGAACATGAAGAACATGAACATCACAATATTGACCCTTCAATTGAGGTGAAAGGTTATATGACATTATCGGAAATATCAAGAAAATATAATATACCGGAAAATCATTTTAAAAGTAAACTAGATCTTCCTTCTTCGGTTTCAGGATCAGATCAATTAGGCCATTTACGAAAACAATATGGTTTTAAAATGAGTGAAATAGAACTTATAATATCTAATTATAAAAAATAGCATACCATGAAAAAAACAACTAAAATTGGAATTATTATTTGTGATCGCTATCACAGCTGTGCAGGTGGTAAATGTTTTAGATCTATGAAAAATCGTGAAGGCGCTTTCAGTATTTATGGTGAAGACGAAGATATTGAAATTGTTGGTTACACAAGTTGTGGTGGTTGCCCGGGTGGAAATATTGAATATACTCCCGAAGAAATGATTAAAAACGGTGTTGATGTTATTCATCTTGCCACAGGGATGGTTGTTGGGTATCCTCCATGCCATCGTATTGATCATTTTAAACGATTTATAAAGGAAAAATATGGCGTAGATGTAGTTGTAGGTACGCATCCAATTCCTCAAAAATATTATGAAACTCATACTAAATTGAGAACATGGGAATCTAAAGCGTGGAAAGAAATTATTGAACCAACTTTAGCAACAGAAGAAATAAGAATTGCTTATAATTAATATCTTGATAAATCTTTAATTTCGTTATTATAAATTTCAACACCTATTTCCTTCATTTTATTTTGAATGATTTAAACCACAAGGGCTAAGATTATTTAATACATATTATAATTCATAATTGTTGCATATAGTTGATTTTAGACCTTTTATTTCGTAAATTTATTGAAAATAAACTAAATTATTTTTTTTAGAATCAATTCCCGTAAACCTCTAATTCGTTATTAACTGAAATAACGTGCAAATTTCAAAGAAAAACATTTTAATAAACAGGAGGTTGTTATGCCAATTCAAAAACTGAAAAATTACTTAGATAATAACAAAATAAAATACGTTATTATTAGTCACTCTCCGGCATATACTGCACTGGAAGTTGCTGCTTCTGCTCATATTCCGGGTCAAGAACTTGCCAAAACAGTTATGGTTAAAATTGATGAAAGATTGACAATGATTGTACTGCCATCAAGGTACAAAATTGACTTTGATCTTTTATATAAACTTACCGGAACAAAAAATGTAAAATTAGCAGTTGAAGAAGAATTTTCTGATAAGTTTCCAGATTGCGAAGTTGGTGCAATGCCTCCTTTCGGAAATTTATATAATATGGAAGTTTATGTTGCAGAAACTCTGACAAAAGACGATGAAATTGCTTTTACAGCAGGATCTCATTCAGAATTAATTAAATTGTTATATAAAGATTTTGAGAAGCTTGTAAAACCAACAATTTTAAAAATTTCAGCACTTGCATCTTGAATCTAGGAAAATAGTTTTTATACTAGAATTTTAGCAGAAGGTAATATTTTTAATTGCCTTCTTCTATTTTTTATAGAGTGTCAATTATTTTCTTTTATCTTTTCTAAAACCTAATCGTTCTTCTTTTGTCATTTTTTCTGTTGCGTATTGTATGATTAATCGGGCACAATCATTTTTCCATTTCATTAGGAAATCTTCGGTTGTTGTTCTGTCTTTTTTCCAGCATTCGCGCAAAAACCAACCCAATCCCTGATGAACTTCACGTTCACTGTCCATCATAATCGGATCAATAAAACTAAACATCTTTGAGAAATCTGTGCTATGTTTCAAAAGTTTAATCATTGCAACAGGAACACATCTACGTTGAAATTTGTTTTTAGCGATACGCCAAGCAGATAAATCTTTTAAGCTAATAATTTCTTTTTTCCAGAATACTGGGAAAAAGTATTGAACGATTCCGTCGGTGTGAGCCCAATTGTTAATTCCAAGTGAGAACCATGATTCTACTTCTTTAAATGTTTTATAATCGAATTGTTTAGAAAACTCATTTAAGAGTAACAATGCGAAACTTGGTAATTCGTATTTTTCTTCTTTAACAAGTAGTTTAGATACTTTATAAACTAATTCAATACTGCACCACGACTGCGATTTAAATTCTTTTACTTTTTCTGGGATCATATCCTTATCTAATCCATATCCATTGTATCCACCTTTAAAGTAACGCGAATATTTCTTTACGATTTCATCATTAGCATTTTTAATACAAAATTTTTTGATGTTGATATATAATTCTTGTGCTTTCATAAACTTATTTTTAATTCATAATAAATATAGTAGTTCTAGAATGTTTTAAAAATTATTAATCAAAAATATTAGAAAAAACTTGACAACTATTTATAAAATTACGTAATTTGTACGATAATAGTAAAAAAATACTAAAAACGTAAATTAAATCATGGAAAGTATAGCCGATCAAAAACTAAAGGAAATTCTGGTTGCAGCGAAAGAACTTTTTTGGAAGTATGGCTTCAAACGTGTTACCATAGAAGAAGTATGTAGAGAAGCTAATGTTAGTAAAATGACCTTTTACAAGCATTTTAAAAATAAAATGGAACTCATTAAATACCTTTTAAACCATATTTACGATAAAGCAATAAAACAATATCGAGATATTATGGATAGTGATATTCCTTTTCATGAAAAGGTTAAAAAAACCCTGGATTTAAAAATGGAACAATCTAAGAATATTAGTAATGAATTTATGAATGATTATATACGTCATGCTGATCCCGAGATGGTAAAATTTCTAAATCAAAAAATGGATGAAAATCTACAGATGATTGTCAATGATTATATTCAGGCACAAAAAAAAGGAGATATAAGAAAAGACATTAAACCTGAATTTATTCTTTATATATTAAATCACTTACAGGAAATTGTAAAAGACGAACAATTAGAAAAAATATATGACAATCCTCAGGATATTATCATGGAATTTACCAATTTCTTTTTTTATGGAATATTACCAAGAAATAAGTAATGTATAAAGTACAACTGACCATATTATTTTGTTTGACAATATTTATTAAAAGTTTTTCTCAGGAAAGAAATTTTAATGAGCAAGTAATTGGTTGGCTTACTTTTAATATTGATAATCCTTTTATGACTCAGGCAGGAATACGTTACTTACCTGAACTCAGGAGTAATAAAATTTTTAATGATAATCTGAATTTAAAAACTGATTTTTCACTTAATGCCTATGGAAATGTGCTAATGTACGGATTCGATAGTACTGAGACAAATGCTAAAATAAAACCTTATAGATTACAGTTAGGACTTTCCGGCAATCAGTTTGAAGCACGTATTGGTTTGCAAAAAATTAGCTTCGGATCAGCTTCTATGCTACGGCCACTTATGTGGTTTGACAGATTAGATCCCAGAGATCCACTTCAGTTAACAGATGGTGTATATAGTATTTTAGGAAAATATTACTTTTTAAATAATGCAAATATCTGGTTTTGGACTTTGTATTCAAATAAAGACACCAAAGGATGGGAAATTTTTCCAAGCAATAAAGAAAAACCCGAAATTGGAGGACGAATTCAGTTACCGCTTTTCACAGGTGAGATTGCCGGAACTTATCATTATCGCGAAGGAATTTTTAATGGCACTTTTGCCGATACTTTATCAAACAGAAATGGTTTTTCAGAGAACAGATATGCGATTGACGGGAAATTCGATTTAGAAATTGGTTTTTGGTTCGAAGCTGCATTAATTCATCAAAATTTGGACTTTACAAATCAGCGTTATCAACGATTAATAAATGTTGGTGCTGATTATACGTTTGGTTTAGGTAATGGATTAAATATGATAACAGAATATTTTACATATCAAAAAGCAGAAAATGTTTTTGGTAAAGGCAGTGGAATTGATTTTGGAGCTATTTCTTTAAATTATCCTTTAAATATAATTAATAATATACAGGCTATCGTTTATTATGATTTTACAAACAGTGAGTATTATCGATTCATAAATTTTTCATGGACCTATGATAACTGGATGATTTATATCATGGGATTTTGGAACCCGGAACGGTTTAATATTTACAATTATGCCGATGCAAATATTTTTGCCGGAAAGGGTTGTCAAATCATGCTTACTTTTAATCATTAAACTTACTGATAAACTCTGAACTCAAAACTAATAAAATAAAAATATATGGAACAATCATCAATAATAACTATTAAAGAGTTAATAAAACGATTTCCGGTTGGGAAAGGAGAGTTTACAGCCTTAAATGGTATAAACCTGGCTTTTAATACTGGCGAATTTGCAGGAATTGTCGGACCTAGCGGATCTGGTAAAACAACTTTACTTAATATTATTGGATCTTTAGATACTGCTACTGAAGGTAAGGCTGTAGTAATGGGACAATCAACTGGTGATTTGACGACAAAAAGTGCAGCTAAACTTCGAAGGATGCATTTAGGTTTTATTTTTCAGACCTATAATTTACTTCCTGTTTATACGGTTTATGAAAATGTTGAATTTCCTTTGCTATTACTTAAATTATCTGACAGTGAAAGAAGAAAAGCCGTTAACGATGCTTTAGAATGGGTAGGATTAACCGATAAAATTAAATCACGCCCTGCACAACTTTCCGGTGGAGAATGCCAGAGAGTTGCTATTGCAAGAGCCATGGTAAAAAAACCAGAAATTGTTTTAGCAGATGAACCTACTGCAAATCTCGATGCAGCAAATTCTCATAACATTCTTAAAATGATGTTGAAGTTGAATGAAGAACTTAAAACAACATTCATTTTTGCTACTCACGACGATAAGGTAATAAAATACCTGAAACGTAAAATTACTCTTGAAGACGGGAAAGTTGTTAAGGATGAATTTATTACTAAATAAAGGAGGTTTTAAATTATGATAGCATTTAAATTAGCTTGGCGAAACTTAATTGGTGCAGGTTTACGAACATGGCTAAATGTATTTGTATTGTCCTTTATTTACATCCTGATAATATGGCATTATGGAATTCTGGATGGATGGAATCACCAGGCAAACATAGACATGAAAGCATGGGAAGCTGGAAACGGACAATACTGGCAACAAAATTATGATCCATATGACTTTTTCACTCTGGAAGAAAGTCATGCTAAAATTCCTGAGGTATTACAAAAAGCGAGTTCTGAAGGAGTAGTAACTCCAATCTTAATTTCACAAGCTTCTGTTTATCCTGATGGTAGAATTCAAAGTATGCTTCTGAAAGGAATTATTCCTGATCAAAAAGTTGTTGCAATACCAAGTGCCGAATTGGACACTGAATCAGAAGCCATGCCTGCCGGCAGCCCGCCTGCCGAACGGACAGGGCAGGAAATACCTGTAGTTATTGGACGACGAATGGCTAAAAGCTGTAAACTTAAAGAAGGCGATATTACAACAATTAGATGGAGAGATGTGAATGGAACTTTTGATGCAGCTGAAGTTAAAGTTGTAAAGGTATTTAATTGCAACGTACCTAATGTTGATGCAGGACAAATGTATATTCATATTAATACACTCCGGGAAATGATGCAAGCACCAGGTGAAGCTACAATGTTTATCATCGGAAAGGATTTTGAAATGAATGAAACTGTTTCCGGTTGGGAGTATAAAGACTATGATTTCTTGATGTCAGAAATGAATGAGATGATGAAAATGAAAAAAGTTGGGGGTTCGTTTTTCTATCTAATCTTGATGTTACTTGCAATGCTTGCTATTTTTGACACTCAGGTATTATCTATTTTCAGAAGACAAAAAGAAATAGGAACATATATTGCCATGGGAATGACCAGAACACAAGTAGTAAGCTTGTTTACTGTTGAAGGGGCAATGCATGCAATATTAGCAGTTATTATTGGTGCTATTTATGGTATTCCATTTTTATTATGGCAGATGAAAACCGGAATGACAATGCCTGCAGGATCAGATGATATGGGTATTGCCATTGCAGAATCCATTTTCCCTGTTTATGGAGTAGGACTTATTATTACAACCGTTCTATTAGTACTAATTATAACTACTATTGTAAGTTATATGCCTGCCCGTAAAATTTCAAAAATGAAACCAACTGATGCACTTAAAGGAAAAATACAATGATACGTTTTTTATTTAAAGGATTATTAAGAGACCGTAGTCGCAGTTTACTGCCAATTCTGGTTGTAACTGCAGGTGTTATGCTAACCGTATTTGCATATTGTTACATAAATGGTATTCTGGGAGATATGATTGAATTTTCAGCAAAATATACTTCAGGTCATGTAAAAATAATGACTCGTGCTTATGCAGAAAATAAAGACCAGGTTCCAAATGATTTAGCTTTAATTGAAGTTAACGATTTGATAACTAACCTAGAGAAAGACTACCCTACAATGGAATTTGTTCAACGAATAAGCTTTGGTGGTTTGTTAGATTCTCCGGATGAGAATGGAGAAACTAAAAAGCAAGGTATAGTAGCGGGAATAGCTGTTGATTTAATATCTGAAAACACAAAAGAGATAGAGAGGCTTAATTTGGACGGTGCTTTAAGAAAAGGACGATTCCCAGAAAAATCGAACGAAGTATTAATAAGCGACGAATTTGCCGGAAAACTTGAAGTTGGCCCGGGCGACAAGGTTACACTTATTACTTCTACTATGTATGGTGGAATGTCAATTCAGAATTTTACTGTTGCAGGCACCATTGAATTTGGTGTGCAATTTATGGATAGAAGTGGTATGATTGCTGATATTTCAGGTATCCAAAATGCTATGGACATGAATGATGCCTGTGGTGAACTCCTAGGCTTTCTAAATTCACCAAATTATGATGATATTGAAGCTATGAATGTTGAAACAACGTTTAATAATAAGTACTCAGATCCGAATGATGAATTTTCTCCTGTAATGAACAGGTTGAAAAATGATTCTATTATGTCTGGTTACTTTGAATATATGGATGGAGCTGTTGGAATATTAATTACTGTATTTGTGCTGGCAATGTCTATAGTTTTATGGAATACGGGATTAATTGGCGGTTTGCGTCGTTATGGTGAAATAGGAGTTCGCCTAGCCATTGGAGAAGAAAAGGGACATATTTACCGATCAATGATATTTGAATCAATCTTTATAGGAATTATAGGTTCATTCCTTGGTACGCTGATAGGTCTTGGATTTTCATATTGGTTACAGGAAGTAGGTATTGATATTGGCGATATGATGAAAAATTCCAAAATGATGATGCCAAGTGTTTTTAGGGCACATATTACAACTCCTGCTTACTATTTAGGATTTATTCCCGGATTGTTTTCTGTTGTATTAGGAACCATGCTTTCAGGGATTGGAATCTATAAACGTAAAACAGCACAATTGTTTAAAGAATTAGAAACATAAATAATCAGGTCATTGCGAGGACAAAGGACGAAGCAATCCTTTTCTTGATAAACAGATTGCCTCGCTCGTTACTCGCTCGCAATGACTAATAAAAAGAAAAAAATGAAAATATTAATAACAATACTTTTGCTAGCAGGGAGTTGTCTTATCCAGGCTCAGGAACCTACAGGTAAAGAAATACTTGAAAAGATTGATAAAAACATGGCATCAAAAAGTACTATATCAACTTCTAAAATGGTAATTCATAGTACACGACAAACACGTACTATTGAAGCAAAAAGCTGGGGGATAGGTGATGAAAAATCATTTACTGAATATCTAGCTCCGGCTCGTGAAAAAGGTACTAAAATGCTTAAGCTTGAAGATGAATTATGGATTTATTCTCCAGGTTCAGATAGAATTATTAAAATTTCCGGGCATATGCTCAAACAATCATTAATGGGTTCAGATCTTTCCTACGAAGATATGATGGATAATGTTAAATTGCTTGAAGATTATGAAGCAGGAGTAATTGGTTCTGAGCTTATAGATGAAAGAGATTGCTGGATAGTAGAATTACAAGCAAAAACAGCTGAAGTAAATTATCAGATTCGTAAAATTTGGGTTGATAAAGTTCGTTATATTCCACTAAAAGAAGAATTATATGCTAAAAGTGGTAAGCTATTGAAAAGAACAGAATTATCAAATATAACCAGAATAGGGAATCGTTGGTATCCAAAGAAGATTGTTTTTAAAGATATGCTTAAGAAGGGTGATGGTACTGAATTTATTATTGATGAAATAGAATTTGATAAAAAAATTGATGCATATATTTTTACTAAAGCATCTCTAAAATAAAGTGCTATAAAAGAGTACCAATTCGGTGCTCTTTTTTAATAACCAGAGTTTCTACCTTTATGTTCTCTAAGCATTTTAAATCGTGTAAAACCCATTTCGTAATATTTATCAATATCCAAATCTATAAGCCCGTGCAATTTACGAGGTTTAACTTTATGCATGCACCATTTTCTTCGAATAAAGAATGAGTAGTAGTAATATATGAGTCTTATAATTATGTTTGTACTTCCCAAAATTTTATTTCTTTTTGAAATATAATCGTAGCATATTCTGTTAGGGCATGTTAATGCACAACCGGCATTGCCAAATAAAGTTATTCTTTCTTTTTGTTCAATGCTTTTTAATAACTCAGTATTGTAATTTACATTCATCGGAAGCACAATTGTATCGTATAATTCAAACGCCTTATTAACTTTTTCAAGCGAATCAATTTCCTTTAAAATACTTGCTTCGATTTTATATAATGGAAAATCTTTTTTTACCCATTTAACAAAATCATCATTTGTAATTATAAGAGAGTTTCCTTTTTTATGGTATTTCTCAAGTAAAGGTTTATATTTTTGATACTCCTTTTGTGAAACATAATGGTTTGTAAAAGGAATTCTTATACCAATATTATTTTCTTGCAAAAACTTATAAACCTTATCAGAAATTTGCCTGCTTAAAAAAGGTCGGCCACTGTATAACGATGTACGTTCAACAAAACCAAAAATACTATCTATCTTATTTAAAGGAATATTTGGGAAATATTTATTAAAATAGTCTTTTACAGCTTGTCTGTGTTTTTTCCCCCGTGCAGAAATGGTATATGCTGTATTGTCCATTGTAATTCAAATCTGTTTTTTACAAATATTGGAATAATATTTAAGGTTTTATTTTTTTAATTGATAAAATATTCCCCGTTCCTGTCGGTAGGTTTCGATTTTGTTTTCAGAGTCAAGTACATCGAGATATTTATTAATTTCGTTTACGTGAAGACCTAATATTTTTTCAAGATCTTCCAAAGTACATGGACGGCGCGAAATTGTTTCCATAATAGCATTCTCGGTATCTTTCCGAAACGATTTATTGTCTTTTCTGATTGCGGATGAAGCAATTATTTCAACATTATTTATGTTCCAGAAATCAATAATATTCTGTAATTCAATTCTACTGGCAGCTCTGATTTTATCAATAACACCTGGCCGGTCGAGTGTATTTAGCTGAACTTTTTCAGGTTTGATTTTTAAAATAGCTTCTTTTAGAAGTTTAAGGTTTTCTAAATCATCATTAAATCCTGGTAAAATCATTATTTCCAGCCAAATTGTACCTTTAAATTCTTTACTGAAATCAGTTAATCCCTGAATGTAATCATCGATATTCAAATTCTTTGAAGGACGATCGATTTTTTTGAAAGCACTACTTGTTGCAGCATCAAGTGATGGTAAAATAAGATCGGCCTGTAATAATTCTTGCCTTACGTCAGTTTTACTTAACAAACTGCCATTTGTTAGTACGGCTACAGGTATCTCGGAATAATTAGTTTTTAAATAATCTATAACCTTGCCAATATGAATATTTAATGTAGGTTCTCCTGCACCTGAAAAAGTAATATAATCAGGATTGTCATTTTTTTTAAAAAAGTCAGTTAGTTCACTGATTATTTCGTTAAACGAAACATATTCTTTTCTTTCTGTTGTTAAATTATTTGTTGCACCACATTCGCAATAAATGCAGTTTAGGGAACAAACTTTATGAGGTACTAAATCAACTCCTAATGACATACCAAGTCTTCGCGATGGTACTGGGCCAAATAAATGCTTATACATTTTAAATATTAATTATTATTTTTAGCAAAATTAATCAAACAGAATAATTTTAACAGTAAATTCAAAAGTATAATTCAGAAATTTGTTTTTTAGATTAAATTAAGATGATATCCGACATGAGTAATGATAATTCATATAAAGAAATTGCACTGAGTGTATTTGAGACAATGAATACAAGTAACTTTTCTGAGTTTGAGAAAAATGCTGCCGGCGATTTAAACTTTGATTTTCCGGGAGCCGATAGAGTAGAAGGTGTTAAGCGGGTAATTCTTTTTTTTAAAATATTACTTAGAAAATACAACAAGCTGACTTTTACAGTTTCGGATGTTATTGTTGAAAATAAAAAAGTATGCGTTGTATGGACAAACGAGGGTGAAGAGAAAGATGGGAAGCCATATAAGAATAGTGGAATAACTTTATTTCATTTTACTGATGATAAGGTATCTTTTATTAGTGATTATTTTAAAGACACTTCATTTATAAACTCCAAATAGATTCAAATGAAAAAAGTATTGGTGTTAGACGGAAGTACCAGAAAACTGGGAAATACATCTGTTTTGTTGCAACATTTTATTGATGGAGCAAAAAATAATACAGGAAATATTGAGCAAGTTCAGGCAAAGGATATTGAAATTAAGTATTGTAATGGTTGTTTACGTTGTAATTTAATAAAGCGTTGTTCAATTAGAGATGATGATTGGGCCGATTTAAGTCAAAAAATTGATGAAGCAGATGTTTTGGTCTTTGCATCACCAATATATTTTCATTATGTAACTGCTCCATTAAAAAATATTATAGATAGGTTTAGGTCTTTTGTTCATGTTCAGATTACAGAAACCGGTTTAATTCATACTCCTTTTAAGGAATGGAATAAAGATTTTGTATTATTACTCTCAATGGGGTCTTCGGATGATTCTGATGCCAAACCGGTAATTGATTTGTTTGAATATATGAAAGAGGTATTAGGCGATAAAAACAGGTTGCATGTGATTAAAGCAACGCGTTTGGCAGTAATAAAACAAGTGCAAAAGACTGAAGAGGAGCTTAAGGAATTATATCCAAAACTGAAATTGGATGAAAGTCTGGCAGAAGCAGATTTTATAAAAAACCAGGAGATATTGAAAGAATGTTTTGATTTAGGGAAGAATCTAACAAAGTAAATTTTAATAATTCAACAGTTCTAAATAAGGATCTCCTTTTATCCCAAGTAATTTTGCAAAAGCAGGTTCTGTTTTATAAGCTTGTTTTTTCAGTTTTATGATTTGTTTTCGGAATGATTCTCCTTTTTCTTGTAAAATTTTATATTCAATCAACATGTGTAGATATGCTTCTTGTTGGTTAATAGGGCGGTCTTGTCCAAATATTTCTATTATAAAATTTTTAGATGTAAATCGAACAATAATTGTTTTATGATTTCTGATTATCTTGTTGAGTATCTCGAAATTATTTTGTTTGCCAAAACTTTTAATGAGAATTTTTTTAAATTCGTTCAAATCTTTACAAAAGCATATTATATCTAAATCACTATTATCAATATCAATTTTAATTGGAATAGTCCCTGTTAAAACAGGGGTAAAGGGTCTTAATATTTCAAAGATTTTTAAATCAGTTAAAGTAATGAAGGCTTTTTTTTGCTTTGTATTACCCTCTTTTAAATATGAAATATCTTTAAAATTTATCATATAGCAATAATAAACTTATATTCCATTAATAAGTAATTTGAAAAAATCATTTAATATTCTAAATGGATTTAAGGTTGTCTTCAAATTTCTGTGAATGATAACTAAGATCAAATTCTGGGTTTTCTACAATTGCTCCATTCGTATAATCAAAATAACCTTTAATAAATTGTTTTGGAAAGATGTAAATCTCATCCCCATTTTCATCAGTGTACGGAGGAGTTTCAGTTAAAATTTGTTCAACTGCTGTATTTTTTGCTTTATGTTTACTTAATTCGTCAGAATAGTGATTGTAAGTATCTTTTGAAATACGAATTGCAATAACATAATGCCCATATTGTTTATGTTCGTGATGCCTGTGTATAAGATATAATTCATCATTATAAATATATTCAGCAGTTTTGTAAAAAGAGTTAACAAATTTAAATCCTTCTTTAAGTATTGTATTTGCAATCTTTTCTGATGCTGTATAATGTAAAAAAAGTTTTATATTTTCATCATTCTCAAAAAGAAAATTTCTGATTTTTTTATCAAGTAATTTATCTTTAGTTACAGCTCTGGAAAATTCAGGATTTTTTAAGTTTTCCAGAAATCGTATAATATCCTTTTTGTCTAATTTGCTATCTGGTCTTTCAACTTTATCATAAAAAGATTTTAGAAGATTATTCTTTTTTGCAAGCTGTAACTGTATATGAATAATATAAATAAACAGAATGAAAATTAAAATAAACTCTCCTGAGATACTAAAACTAAAATCCGTAATAAGACTGATTATATTCATTATTATAAAAATTATAATGAATAAAGATATTGAAAACAAAGGATTAAATGAAGAATTAGATATTAAATTTTTTCGATACAGAAATAATTGTATCAAAACTTATTATTTTTTCTTTTCAATATAATCACTAAACCCTTATTTGTCTAAATTTATTTAAGTAAAATTATAATTGTAAGTATATAAAAATAAACGCCTTGAACAATTTCAAGGCGTTAGAATATTTAGATATTTATTTAATTAAATGCTATTCTTTCGGAAGTATAAGTTTCAAATAAACATATCCTAATATTGCTGCTATGAGCGATCCCATTAAAATTCCAAGTTTAGCTTGATTTTCTGCAATACCTCTTAAAAGACCAATATTCTCATAGGCTAAATTGCTTATAAATAATGACATGGTAAATCCGATACCTCCTAACATTGCTGCCCCGAGAATATGTTTCCAATTAATACTATTAGGTAAAGCAGATAAGCCCAACTTAACAGTTAAGAATGAGAATAAGAATATACCTATTATTTTACCAAAAATTAAACTTCCACTAATACCTAGAGTTAATGTATTTAAAGAATCAAGACCTGCACCTTTTAGTACGACTCCTGCATTAGCAAAAGCAAATAATGGCATTACAATGTAGGTTACAAATCCATGCAAATTATGTTCTAATTGCTGTAAAGGACTTTGTATTTTAAAAATTTGTGATTGCATATTATCTATTGATGCAAGTTGTGAATGCTGTAGAGCAACATTGTCTGTGCAGGGATTATTTTCAAAATCGACAAGATTCCGTTTCATTCTAAATGTAAAATCTCCACAATCAATTTTACGTGCAGAAGGTATTGAAAATGCAATTAAAACTCCGGCAATAGTTGGATGTATTCCCGATTTTAGGAATAAGAACCAAATTATCCAGCCAATAATCATGTAAAAAGGAATATATCTGATTCTTAATTTATTTAATAAAAATAGAACAGCAAGTAGACCTAGAGCAATGAATAATAAACTCCAATGTATTTCTGCGCTGTAAAATACTGCAATTACTATAATAGCACCAATATCATCGACAATGGCAAATGCAACTAAAAATACTTTTAAGGCTAATGGAACACGTTTACCTAATAAACTCAAAATACCAAGAGAAAAGGCAATGTCGGTTGCCATAGGAATACCCCAACCTTCCTTTCCTAAACCATCTCCAACAAATAATAAGAATAAACCTGCAGGAACAAGCATTCCACCCACTGCAGCAATAATTGGTAAAGCAGCTTTTTTGGGCGATGAAAGTTCTCCAACAAGTAATTCTCTTTTGATTTCTAATCCTACAAGGAAGAAGAAAACTGCCATTAAACCATCATTTATCCATAGAATAATTGGTTTTGTTAAGTTAAAATGTTCAGATCCTAATGTGAAATTTTCTTTCCATAAAGATTCATATGAACTAGCCCATCCGGAGTTAGCAATAATTAGTGCTAAAATTGTTGCTATAATTAATAATATACCTCC
>JAUVUS010000306.1 GCA_030600865.1 Bacteroidales bacterium
GAAGCATTAAAAGAGGCTGCAAAAATTCTTATTTATCACTTGATGTTATTCTCTGATGAAAAGATTACAATGGATTCAGATGAAAAGTATGAAAATGAAGAGTTTGACGAAGAAGTTTTACACATGCGTCAGCTTCTTAAAACCAGATTGGTTGATATGGATCTTTCAGTAAGAGCATTAAACTGCTTAAAAGCTGCTGAAGTAGATTCATTAGGAGATTTGGTTAAATATAATAAGAACGATTTATTAAAGTTTAGAAACTTTGGTAAAAAATCATTAACTGAATTAGAAGATTTACTTAGCCAAATGAATCTTACATTTGGAATGGATATAACTAAGTATAAATTAGACAAAGAGTAAAAGGATGAGACATAGAAAATCATTTAACCACTTAGGGAGAAAGAAAGCACACAGGGAGGCAATGTTGGCAAACATGGCAGCATCGTTGGTTTTACATAAGAGAATTACTACCACAACTGCAAAAGCAAAAGCTCTTAGAATGTACGTTGAGCCATTAATTACAAAGGCAAAAGATGATTCAACTCACTCAAGGAGACTTGTATTCAAACATTTACAAAACAAAGAAGCTGTAACAGAACTTTTTAGAGAAGTAAGTGGTAAAATTGCTGACAGACCAGGTGGTTACACAAGAATATTGAAAACAGGACATCGCTTAGGTGATAATGCTGATATGTGTATTATCGAGTTAGTTGATTATAACGAAAATCTTCTTGCTGCTAAATCTGAAACTAAAGCTAAATCTACACGACGTAGAAGAGGAAGTAAGAAAACTACTGCTCAGGCAACTGAACAAGTTGAAGCTACTGAAGAAGTAAAGACTGAAGAAACTCCTGCTACCGAAGATGTTAAAGCAGAGGAGACTCCTGTTATTGAAGAAAAAGTAGAAGAAGTTAAGGAGATTGCTAAGGAAGAAGCAAAAAAGGAAAAAACAGAAAAACCTGTTAAAGCAAAGAAACCTGCTCGTCCGGCAGGCGAGGAAGAAACAAAACCTGCCAGCCTGTCTGCCGACAAGGCATATTCTGCAGGCGAGAAGGAAAAAACAGAAAAACCTGTTAAAGCGAAGAAGGAAGAAGTAAAGCCTGCCCGTTCCGCAGGCGGGGTAGAGAAGAAAGCTGATAAGGCTCCTGCAAAAAAGGAAAAGAAGGAAGAAGACAAGGGCGAAGATAAACCTGCTCGTCCGGCAGGCGAGAAAGAAGAATAGATTTTATTTAGATATTTTTAAAAAGGGCGGATTTTCCGCCCTTTTTTTATGTATTTATTAAACCTTACTATACTTTAAAATGTTTAAAATTCACTAACTTTGATAGCTTATTTGTTTTTACAAAATTCTAATTTTTAAAATATATCATTATGGGACAAATTGCGGGTATACATGCAAGACAAATTCTCGATTCAAGAGGAAATCCAACTGTTGAAGTGGAAGTTATGACTAATGAAGGTTATGTTGGTAGAGCAGCAGTTCCTTCAGGAGCATCAACAGGAGTTCATGAAGCTGTTGAATTAAGAGATGGAGATAAATCACAGTTTTTAGGTAAAGGTGTTACAAAGGCTGTAGAAAATGTAAATACAATAATCAACGATGAATTAAAAGGATATTTTGTTGATGATCAAACAGGAATTGATAATGCGCTTATTCAACTTGATGGAACTGAAAACAAATCAAATTTAGGTGCAAATGCAATGCTTGGAGTTTCTCTTGCTGTTGCAAGAGCTGCTGCAACTGAATACGGATTACCATTATACAGATATATTGGAGGTGTAAGCGCAAATACATTGCCTATCCCAATGATGAACATTTTAAATGGTGGTCAGCATGCCGATAACAAGATTGATATTCAGGAATTTATGATTATGCCTGTGGGTGCTGAAACTTTTAGTGAAGCATTAAGAATGGGAGTTGAAGTATTTCATAACTTAAAAGCTGTTCTTAAATCACAAGGACACTCAACTAATGTTGGTGATGAAGGAGGTTTTGCTCCAAATCTTTCATCAAATGAAGAAGCAATTGAAGTTGTATTAGAAGCAATTGAAAAAGCAGGATATAAACCTGGACAGGATATTTATATTGCTCTGGATGCAGCCGCTTCAGAATTTTATGATAAGGAAAAAAAGATATATCATTTCGAATCAACAAATCAGGATTTGACATCTTCAGACCTGGTTAATTATTGGAAAGCGTGGGTTGAAAAATATCCTATTCTTTCAATTGAAGATGGATTAGACGAAGATGACTGGACAGGATGGAGCGAATTAAATAAAGCTATTGGCCATAAAATACAAATAGTTGGTGATGATTTATTTGTAACAAATGTTAAGCGATTGTCAAGAGGTATTAAGGAAAATGTTGCAAATTCAATCTTAATTAAAGTAAATCAAATAGGAACTTTAACTGAAACAATTAATGCAGTTAAATTAGCAACTGAAAACGCATATACTTCAGTTATTAGCCATCGTTCAGGAGAAACTGAAGATACAACAATTGCAGATTTAGCTGTTGCTTTAAATACCGGGTTAATTAAAACCGGTTCTGCATCCCGGTCAGATAGAATTGCTAAATACAACCAGTTATTAAGAATTGAAGAAGCATTGGGCGATTCTGCAAAATATTTAGGTAAAGATTTTAAATTTTTATAGCTTATATTATTTATAGAATTTAAGGGCTGGTCCCGATCCCGATAATTATCGGGACGGGATGTCAGCCTTTTTTATTTTTTCGTATATTTCACGATTACTCACAAATAGTTTTTATGTCTTATAAATCATTACATCATTTTATTCAGAAGCTTGACAATGAAAATGAGCTTATTCGGATAAAAGAATTTGTAAATCCAGAGTTAGAAATAACAGAAATAGTTGATCGTATATCTAAATCATATGGAGGAGGTAAAGCTTTATTATTTGAAAATACGGGAACTAAATTTCCTATTTTGATAAATGCAATGGGTTCTGAGAAAAGAATGTGCATGTCATTAGGTGTTGATAAACTGGATGATATTGGTGAAGAAATAGAAAATCTATTTAATGATTTAACAAGCCCAAAAGCAAATATTTTTGATAAACTAAAGCTTTTACCTAAGCTTTCAAGTATTTCTTCCTGGATGCCCAGAATTGTTTCTGGAAAAGGAAAATGTCAGGATATTATTTATAATGATCCTGATTTAAATATATTGCCAATATTAAAATGTTGGCCTGAGGATGGCGGTCCATTTGTAACATTGCCAATGGTTATAACTAAAGACCCAAATACAGGTATTCGAAATGTCGGAATGTATCGAATGCAGGTTATTGAAAGAAACTTAACCGGTATGCACTGGCATAAACACAAAGTAGGAGCCCGTCATTTCGATGAGTATAAAAAGCTTGGGCAGAAAATGCCAATTGCTGTTGCTTTGGGAGGAGATCCTGCATACACTTATGCCGCAACTGCTCCTGTGCCCGATAATGTTGATGAATTTTTACTGGCAGGATTTTTAAGAAAACAAAAAGTTCAGCTTGTTAAATGTATTACACAGGATATTGAAGTGCCGGCTGATGCAGACATTATTATCGAAGGTTATGTTGATCCTGAAGAAGATTTTATCTGGGAAGGCCCTTTTGGTGATCATACAGGTTTTTATTCTTTAGCAGATTGGTATCCTAAGTTTCATGTTACATGCATAACTCATAGAAAAGATGCTGTTTATCCGGCTACAATTGTTGGTGTTCCTCCAATGGAAGATGCATGGATTGGTAAAGCAACCGAACGCATATTTCTTGCACCAATTAGACTAGCCCTCTTGCCAGAGATTTTGGATTATGATTTGCCATTTGAAGGAGTGGCTCATAATATTGCCATAATCAAAATACACAAAACTTATCCGGGGCAGGCTTTTAAAGTAATGAATGTTTTGTGGGGTGCCGGACAAATGATGTTTAATAAAATTATGATTGTTGTTGATCAAGATATTGATATTCATGATTATAAAATGCTTATTCAGCTTATATGTAAAAATGTTGATCCACAAAATGATTTGCATTTTATTAGTGGTCCAATGGATGTCCTTGATCATTCTGCTTCAAAATTTACTTATGTAAGTAAAATGGGCATTGATGCAACTATTAAATTTGATGAAGAACTAGACGAAAATGATAATAAATCTATTAAAATCCCGGTAAATATCGACCTGGATGAATTGAAAAGGCAGTTTCCTGAAATTATAGATTGGAACCTAATATGTGATCAGGGCATTATGATTA
>JAUVUS010000148.1 GCA_030600865.1 Bacteroidales bacterium
CCCAATGTATCCTCCACTCCTCTGGCAAAGACAAAATTTCTTTCCTGATCATATTCAATATAATCGGCTTCTAAAATAATATCGCCGTACTCTATTTTAGCTTTTGTATATAAAAAAACTTTCTTTGAATCACTCGATAACACAATCGAATCCGAAGCATTATAGATTACTTTTGTATCAATAAAATTATCACTCTTTTTATTTAGGTCGACTGAAACTGAATCACTTACAGAAGTAGTATCTGCAATTACTCCATTGATTTCATTATTCGAATCAATAGTTCTTCCAATTTTTTCTTTTTGGGCAAAACTTTTGATTGGAATACAAATGATCAATACGAATAAGAAAACGAAATATCTAAATTTTAAATACAATTTAATTATACTATTTTTGTGCAATTACAGTTTACTTTTTAGAGTTTCAAAACTAATTAAAATATTGTATACATTATAAAGAAGATGTGTTTTATAACGAAATTTTTTAAACAAATTAGATGCCAGTTTATAATTTTATTGTTAATTTTTCTTAATTTTTGTTTAACACCAACAATTTATGGTCAAATAGAAGAGCATTACTCTATAAAAACAGTAGTAATAGATGCAGGCCATGGAGGTAGAGATGATGGTACATCTGGAAGAAAAGCAAAAGAAAAAGATATTGCATTAGATATTGCACTTAAACTTGGAACCTACATTGAAGAAAATCTGCCGGAAGTTAAGGTTATATACACAAGAACTACTGATGTGTTTATACCATTAAATGAAAGAGCTGATATAGCAAACAGAAATAAAGCAGATTTATTTATTTCTATTCATTTAAATGGCAATAATAACACCAGGGCATACGGTACAGAGACTTATGCTATGGGATTACATAAGACAGATGGCAATTTAGAAGTAGCGCAAATTGAAAATTCAGCTATACTGTTTGAAGAAGATTATTCGACCAAGTATGAAGGATTTGACCAACATTCTGCAGAGTCATATATAATTTTTTCATTTCTTGCAAATACCTTTTTGGAGCAAAGCTTAAATTATGCAGCATTTGTTGAAAATGAATTTGAAGCCAAAGCATTGAGGAAAAGTCGCTGCGTTAAACAAGCTGGATTCCTTGTACTTTGGAAAACATCTATGCCTAGTGTACTTATTGAAGCAGGATTTTTAACAAACCCGCAAGAAGAAAAATATCTTATGAGTACTGAAGGACAAGAATACATTGCATCAGCTATTTACCGTGCATTTAAAAGTTACAAAATTGCTATTGAAGAAAAAAGTCAGTTTGTAGCAAAGGTTGATTCAAATTTTCAAAACCAAAGTTCAAATCCAAAAGTTAATTTAGCTGATTCAAATACAATTGTAAATTCTATTTCTTTTAAGGTACAAATAGCATCATCAACTAACTCAATTCCTGTTTCTTCCGATTTTTTTAAAGGATTTGAAAATATTGAAGAATATAAATTTGATGAATATTATAAATATACTATTGGTTCAACATCAGATTTTGAAAAAATTGTGAAATACAAAAAAATTGTTGAGGAAAATTTTCCGGATGCTTTTATTATTGCTATTGACGAAAATAGAAATTTAATTCCTCTTAATGAGGCTCTAAATAAAATCAAACAATAATTTTTAAAAAATGAATTATCAATGTATAAAACACAATAAATAGAGATAAACATTACACAGATTTTATATAGTAACTAATTAACTAATCGTTACTAATAATACTAAATTAAGATTTTTATTAAGATAAATTGAAAATATTAAAAGATGAAACTAAATAAGGAAACTAAAATCGGAATTATTGCCGTCATTATTATTGCACTGTTTGCCTGGGGATTTAATTTTTTAAAAGGAAAAAATATTTTATCAACAAATGATTCTTTTTATGCTGTTTATTCAAATATTGATGGTTTAGAAGAGGCCAGCCCGGTTTTTATAAGCGGTTATAAGGTTGGCGTTGTTGAGTCAATAAAATTGCTTAAGTTTAAACAAGATAAAATTGTTGTCAAATTTTCTGTTGAAGAAGATATTAATTTACCTAAAAACTCAAAAGCCACAATCTTTCCTGCAACGTTAATTGCGGGTAAAGCAATTAAACTCGAATTTTCCAATTCAACAGAATATCATGCAAATGGAGATACTATTATTGGAATCTTAGAGCAAGATTTAATAAGTAGCTTAAGCGATGAATTATTGCCTGTAAAAAATAAAATAGAAGATTTGGTAGTTTCAATAGACTCTGTTCTTGCTATTTTTGATAATCAAAGAAAAGAAAACTTAAAGAACTCATTAGATAATATAAACAAAATCACTAATGAATTAAACGAATTACTTGATTCGGAGAATTCAAAACTTGCTAAGATCTTAAGTAATGCAGAATCCATTTCCAGCAACCTCAAAAACAATAACGAGCAAATTTCAAATATATTAACAAACTTCTCGAATATCAGCGATTCAATTGAACAAGCCAATATTAAAGCAACTATTTTAAATGCCAATAAAACTTTGGCTGAATTTAGTCAGATTGCAAGTAAAATAAATAATGGAGAAGGTACAATTGGAATGTTAATCAATAATGATTCGTTGTATATTAACTTAAATAATCTTGCTGCCGATTTGGATAGTTTAATTATTGACTTAAATGAAAATCCGAATCGTTATGTTCATTTTTCATTATTTGGAAAAAAAGACAAAAATAAAAGATAAAAAAGTCTTCTATTTGCTTAGACTAAATCTAAATTTCAATTTTTTGACGAATATTCATTTCAAAAATCATTTTGATAAAACTTTTGTTTAGTTAATTTTAATTAAACAATTAGTTAACAAAACCTTAACACGCAAAAAGCTCATTACGCTGATTATCTGGTATTTAACAAAAATAAAAAAAGTTTTTAAAATTAAAAGTCTGATACAAAATCCCATATATATATTTTCAAAAAAACAACACATTTTAATTTTTTTTTTCCTTTTTTTTAAACAAATTTGTTAAGGCAATTAAAAAAGTAGTGGAAAATTTTAAATGTTTATAAGTTAAATGGATACTAAAAACTATCATGAAATTTGGAGCAATTGCTTAAAAATTATCAAAGACAATGTCCCTTCAATTAGTTTCCGAACATGGTTTGAACCTATTGTTCCAATTAAATTAGAAGGAAACATATTAACTATTCAAGTCCCAAGTCCTTTCTTTTATGAATATCTTGAAGAACAATATATAGATATTCTAAGAAAAACACTTCGTAAAGAATTAGGCGACAGTGCTAAATTAGAGTATAGTGTTGTTATGGAAAACAGCATGTATTCAAATAATAAACCGTTTACTGTAAAATTTCCAACAAACTACAAAACAGAATTAAAAAACAAACCTGTTACTGTACCCATTAGCTCTGAAGAAAAATCAATAAAAAATCCATTTGTAATTCCTGGAATAAAAAAGCTACATGTTGATCCCAGATTAAATCCTGATAATAGCTTTAATAATTTTGTTGAAGGTGAATGTAACAGACTTGCAAGATCGGCAGGAGATGCTGTTGGTGATAACCCTGGAGGAACTGCTTTTAATCCACTATTTTTATATGGTGATTCCGGTTTAGGTAAGACTCATTTATCACAAGCTATTGGAATTAAAGTAAAAGAACAATTTCCGGAGAAAACAGTTCTTTATGTTAATGCAAATAAATTCCAAACTCAATTTGTTGAATCAGTAAGAAATAATAACAGAAACGATTTCTTACACTTTTATCAAATGATAGATGTTTTAATTATTGATGATGTTCATGAATTTGCAGGAAAAGAAAAAACACAGGATATATTCTTTCACATATTTAATCAATTACACCAATCGGGAAAGCAATTAATTTTAACATCTGATAAAGCACCTGTTGAAATGCAAGGAATGGAGCAACGCTTGCTTTCAAGATTTAAATGGGGTTTATCAGCTGATTTACAAGCTCCTGATTATGAAACTCGAAATGCGATATTACGTCAGAAAATTTATCATGACGGTATTGATATGCCAGACGAAGTAATTGAATACATTGCATCACACATTACAACAAATATTAGAGAATTAGAAGGTGCTTTAATATCATTATTGGCTCAATCAACCTTAAATAGAAAAGAAATTACTCTGGAATTAGCCAAGCAAATGATCGACAGATTAGTGAAAAATTCAAAGAAAGAAATTTCTATTGATTATATCCAAAAAGTTGTCTGCGATTATTTCAGTTTAACTCCTGATTTATTACAATCGAAAACACGCAAACGAGAAATTGTTCAGGCACGTCAAATAGCAATGTATTTTTCTAAATCTATGACCAAATCATCCTTAGCTTCTATTGGGGCTATGATAGGTGGAAAAGATCATGCTACTGTGCTACATGCTTGTAAAACAGTAAATAATTTAATGGACACAGACAAACGTTTTAAAAGTCAGATAGAATCAATTGAAAAAAAGTTGAAAGTTTAAGTTAGTAAAAGGCTCTTTTTTTAAGAGCCTTTTTTTATTATCGATTCTCATTCTCTTAGCGTAATTGCAATCCAGAATATTTTTTGTTTTTTATTTCAATTATATCCCCAAACAGAATATTACTAAGTAAAATAAAGTCTGCACAGAACAACTATCTAAAGTCGGTTACAAATCATGATGTTTAATAATTTTTTATAATTTTACTTCTTATAAATCATTTATTACACTTTGAGAATTAAAGATTACATACAATCATTTTTACTTTTTTTTCTATATATTAATATAGGACTTCAATATTCATGTCAAGAAAAATATAATAACAATATTATGTTATTTGCAGCTGGAGGTTCTATACTCCCAACCAACGAAGTTTGCGATTCTTTCACATCAATTTATAAGATAAAAGCTGAAAAAAACTTTGCTGCTTCAGGGGCATTGGCAAGGCAGATTAAAGCCGGTGCAAGTGCCGATATATTTATATCATCAAATAAACAGTGGATTGATTTTTTAAACAACAATAAACTTTTAATAGATAGTTCAATTACTGAATTAGCAAGAAATAAACTTGTAGTAATTTGTCTGAAAAATAAACATATCAATCTGGATTTTACTAAAGAATTTGATATTAAATCAGCAATAAATGATAAAATATCAATCGGCGATCCTAAATATGTTCCGGTTGGTAAATATGCAAAACAAGCACTTGATTCTCTGAACTGGTATAATCAAATACGTACTAATATTATTTTAGCAAAAGATGTTACATCAGTTTTACATTATGTTGTATTAGGTGAATGCGATTGGGGAATTGTATATTATTCTGAAGCCATAAAATCAGATAAAGTAAAAATTGTTTGTGAGGTTCCACAAGAATTATATGATCCAATTATTTTTTATATTGCACTATTAAAGGAAAATTATAACGCTCAGAAATTATATCATTATTTTAAAAGTGAAACAGCCAAAGAAGTTTTGAATAAATACGGATTCATTACTGATAATTTATAATCTAATATGTTTAGTTCAGAAGAAATATCAGTTATTTTTTTGACCTTAAAGGTTGCACTAACAAGCACTTTAGTAACATTGCCATTAGCGGTTTGGTTAGGATGGATTCTTGCCAGAAAAAACTTTGCAGGGAAATTTCTGGTAGAAGGATTAGTAAATATTCCTTTAGTTGCTCCGCCTGTTGTAACAGGTTATTTATTATTAATCATATTAGGCAGAAATGGGATTATTGGTCATTGGCTTTATGAAACTATGGGTATAAAACTGGCATTCAATTTTGCTGCATTGATTATTGCTTCGGTTGTGGTTTCGCTTCCACTAGCTGTGCGAAATACAAAATCGGCATTCGAGTTGGTTGATCCTAATTATGAGAAAGCATCCAGTTCGTTGGGAGCATCAAAAACAGGTACGTTTTTCAGAGTTTATTTGCCACTGGCTTTCCCGGGAATTTTAAGCGGTGCTGTTTTAGCTTTTGCACGTAGCTTGGGAGAATTTGGTGCTACAATATCTTTTGCAGGTAATATTTTTGGTAAAACCCAAACTATTGCCTTAAATGTATATTCCAATATGCAAATTCCGGGCAAAGAAATGCAGGTAACCCGGCTTGTAATCATTTCTGTAATTATTTCACTTTTGGCCATTATTGCATCGGAATATCTAAATAAAAAGAAAAAATATTTTGTACGATGATTATCAAATTCGAATCGGTTGAACACAAATTGGAAAATAATCATTTTTACTATGATTTCCAGACAGATAGTCCTATAACCGGAATTTTTGGACCTAGTGGTGCAGGTAAAACTACATTATTCAATTTATTATCAGGAGTTGATACACCAAAAAAAGGCAAAATAAAGCTCGATTCTGAGGTTTTAGTTGATATAGAACAAGATTATATAGTACAAGGTAAAAATCGAAATATTGGCTATGTTTTTCAGGAAAACTACCTGTTTCCACATCTTTCTGTAAAAAAGAATTTATTGTTTAGCAAACCCTATATTAAAAATAAAACACAATACATTTCTTTCGAAGATGTTGTAAATCTTATGGATATTGTTCCATTACTCAACAAAAAACCACGACAGCTTTCAGGTGGCGAGCGACAAAGGGTTGCTATTGGAAGAGCGCTTCTCTCCCAACCCAGATTACTTTTACTCGATGA
>JAUVUS010000359.1 GCA_030600865.1 Bacteroidales bacterium
ATTTGCTTATTAAAGGTAATTATCTGAATATTAACTATAATTCTGATCCGAATGCATCAATTGCCTATGAAATGTTACAAGGTCTAAAGCCCGGGCATAATGCTACCTGGAGTTTAATGTTTCAACGAAAACTGGCCGGAAATATCGAGATGAACATAATATATAATGGACGAGTTTCAGAAAATATAAAGACAATTCATACCGGGAGTCTACAGTTAAGAGCTTTTTTCTAATTAGTGTTTGTCCATAAAGTCATCGGATGACTCAAATTTGAAATATCTGAATTTTTAAGCCTGATTATCAATTATTTAAACAGTCATCGGATGACTGTTTCTGTACAATAACTGACGGGTTAACCCGTCCAGTTACCTTTCTATACTTTATAGACAGACTCTTAATTAAAATGCTGCCATCAATAAATCAATATCTTTAGACGGAATACCAAAATGATCTCCAATTCTACTATTTGTTAATATTCCATTGTAAATATACACTCCGTGCCTTAAGCCAAGGTCGTCTTTAAGCTGCCTCTGAACACCCCCGGCATCTGCAATACTTAACAATAATGGATTAAAAACATTACTCAAAGCAATAGAAGCCGTTCGGGCCACTCGTGAAGCAATGTTTGGAACACAATAATGTATAACACCAAATTTTGTATAAATCGGATTTGAATGATTCCTGCATTCTGAAGTTTCGACACACCCACCCTGGTCAATACTTAAATCAATAATAACAGCACCTTTTTTCATTCCTTTTACCATTTCTTCTGTAATAAGAAACTGAGGGCCTCCATCTCCCAGGTGTATTGCCCCGATAACAATATCAGCCGATTTTAAATGTTTTTTCATAACTTTCGGATGAAACACAGAGGTAAATAATCGATTTGAAAGATTTGTTTGCAACCTTTTTAATTTTGCAACAGAATGATCAAAAACTTTTATAAAAGCTCCCAAACCTAATGCAGCTCGGGCAGCATATTCAGCTGCTGTTCCGGCTCCTAAAATAATAACTTCTGTTGGTGTAATTCCGGTAATACCTCCAAGCAAAACCCCTTTGCCTTCATGAACATTGCTAAGATATTCCGCAGCAATAAATATTGATGTTGTTCCTGCAATTTCGCTCATAGAACGAACGACAGGATAGCAATTTTCCCGATCTTTTAATCCTTCGAAAGAAATTGCAGTAACTTTTTTTCGCATCAATTTTCTTATATATTCTTCGCTTTGAGATGGAAAATGCAAGGATGATAAAAGAATCTGATTAGTTTTAAAGAGTTCTATTTCTTCAATTGTAGGAGGAGCTATTTTTAAAATAATATCACACTGATACACTTCCGACTTACTATCAACAATTTGAGCTCCATTCTCACTATAATTTGTGTCTGCATAATTTGCTGCTAAGCCCGCTCCTTTTTCAATTATTATCTCATGCCCGTTATTTACAAGAATCTCAACAGCTTCAGGAGTTAAGCCGACACGACTTTCGTGTTTTTTGTTTTCTTTGGGAATCCCTATTACAAGTTTTTGTTTCTTTTTACCTATTTCAAGCATTTCTTCCTGTGGCAAGAACCCTGTTCTTCCAAATGTGTATCCTGTTTTTTCCTCTTTATCAGACATATTTACTCTGGTTTGGGATGAATTTATAAAAAAGAAGATTTCCAAAATAACATAAATACTTGGCATTTTCAAGTATTTTATAATGAACTTTTATAAATATGAGCTAAAAATTAACGAATGTTTATCGTTCTTGATCCATCCTCGTTTTCTATCATTTGCACGAACACCACATTTTCAGGAAGGATTTCAGCTACTTTATCGGGCCATTCTATAAAACAATAATTTCCGGAAAAGAAATATTCTTCGTAACCAAAATCATATACTTCTTCAATCTTTTTTATCCTGTAAAAATCGAAATGATAGATAACTTCTCCTTTTCCGGTTTGGTATTCATTAATCAAGGCAAACGTAGGACTTGTTACAATTTCAACAACACCCAACTCATTGCATAAAGCTTTAATAAAAGTTGTTTTCCCAACACCCATCGGACCAAAAAATGCGAACACCTTCTTATCGCGCATTAACCGAAGAAACTTATCAGCAATAATATTTAAATCCGACAAAGATTTTAAAATCAATGAATCCATATATGCAATTTAAGGAAATTTTTTAACTATTTGGTTTTAATTTGATGAATGGAATTATCATTTCCTCTAAAGATACTCCGCCATGCTGAAAGGTATCTTTGTAGTAATTTACATAGTAATTAAAATTATTCGGATAGGCGAGAAAATCATCGTTTATAGCAAAAATATAACTTGTGCTGATATGCGATTTTGGTAAGTGTACTTTTTGCGGGTCGCGAATTTCAAAAACCTCTTTTGGATTATAATTTAGATTCCGTCCGTTTTTATATCGAAGATTCGTTGATGTATTCTTGTCTCCGATTACTTTAACCGGGTTCTGAACTCTAATAGTTCCATGATCTGTTGTAATAACAATTTTAACATCCTGTTGCTGTAATTCCTTTATTAAAGCAAACAGAGGCGAATGTTTAAACCACGATAAAGTCAAAGATCTATAGGCCGGCTCATCATTTGCAAGTTCACGAATCATTTCAATTTCAGTTCTTGCATGCGAAAGCATATCAATATAATTGTAAACTAAAATATTTAACTGATTATTAAGTAGATCCTTTATGTTTTCAACTAGTTTTTCGCCGGTTTTCAGCTTGCTTATTTTCTCGTAGAAGTACTTATATTTTTTGCCATGCCGCGAAAGTTGTGTTTGAAACAACTCTTTTTCTTTCATATTCTTTCCACCTTCCTCTTCATCATTTAGCCAGTATTCAGGATAAAGTTTGTCAATTTCATACGGCATTAAACCGGCAAAAATTGCATTTCGAGCATATTGGGTGGCTGTTGGTAAAATACCACAATATAATTCTTCGGATTCTACTATAAAATAATCGTTAATTAAAGGCTGTACTAATTTCCATTGATCATACCTGAAATTGTCTATTACCAGAACAAATACTTTTTGGCCTTTATCAAGCATCGGGAATATCCGATCTTTAAATAAGTTTGGCGACATCATTGGTTTCTCTTCTGAACCAGCAAACCATGACTCATAATTATTTTTTATAAACCTGGCAAACTCCTTATTAGCATCAGATTTTTGCATTTTAAAAACCTCCTGCATCCCGGTTTCTTCATTTTGCTCAAGTTCTAGCTCCCAATAAACAAGCTTCTTATAAAGTTCAACCCAATCATTAAATGAATTTGCTTCGGAAATTTTCAATCCTATTTTCCCAAATTCTGATTGATAATCCGACAATGTTTTTTCAGAGATTAATCTTTTAGTATCAATATTCTTTTTAATGCTTAGAAGAATTTGTTTAGGATTTACCGGTTTAATTAAATAATCTGCAATTTTTGACCCGATAGCCTCGTCCATAATATCCTCTTCTTCGCTTTTGGTAATCATTATAACAGGAATATCCGGTTTTAATTCTTTAATGTAAGTCAATGTTTGCAGGCCACTTAAACCGGGCATATTTTCATCCAGGAAAACTAGGTCAAAGTCTTGATTTTTAACCATTTCAATTGCATCATCACCATTACTTGCTGTTGACAATTCAAATGGTTAAAAATCAAGACTTTGACCTAGTTTTCC
>JAUVUS010000071.1 GCA_030600865.1 Bacteroidales bacterium
GGCTTATAATGCAATAAAACACTTAATGTATTATGTTTGTGTTCATCGAAAATTGCTTCATATCCAACTCCTACTCCTACTTTTCGTGAAATACCAAAATTTTTAATAAAATGAATATGTATGCCATATGCAATATCTTCTTCATTAAAATTATACACTACTCCGTTTGATAATCCTATTTCATATTTAGAATGATGATGATCTTCTGCAACTAATTGAAATGAAATAATAAGCAGTAGAATTATTATTAATGTTTTTGACATAAGAATCCTAAATTTTTATAATACTAATTTAAGATATTTAAAAAACAAAATCCAGTAAAATTGTTAAGTTTAAAATTATTAATCCTATTTTTTTCATTTTGACTGTTATATAAGCCATGAAAATAAACCGTTTTTTTACCTTTCTCTCAATTGTCCTCCTCCTGTTGGATATCCTATCGGCATAATATACAATGGTTCTTCTTCGTTAGGTAACATAATTACATTACTTACCATTCTGTCTTAGAATGCTCCAACCGTGCAAGTGCCCAAATTCATTGCCACAACCTGCAAGCACACATTTTGTGCTGAATGTCCAAGATCCATACAAACATATCGCTCTCTTCCACGATCTTTATATTTTTTTGTGGTTCGCGAATAAACAGCCGAATAAACAAGACTTATCGGGGCCTGTTCTATAAACTCCTGATTCAATGCTGCATCAGCCAGTTCTTTTCTAACATCCTGATCGTAGGTTTTCAATAAAAAATGACCTTCAGGCAAGTACTTGTAAATTCCTTTTTCCAAACCTTTAACATTTCCCACAACAACATAAATTTCCAAAGGATACAATGCTCCTGCAGAAGGTGCAGTTTTAAATCCACCACGTAATAATGAAGGAAAACTCATTTCTTTAGTAATTCCATAAGCAGCCCAAAGAATTTGAGAAACATGTTCTAAGCTTAGAGCATTCGATTTAAATTCCCGAACGGATCTGCGATCCAGCATGGCTTCCTCAACCGAAATTGAACTTTTTAAGACTGGAGCTGGCAATTTAATCATATCTTTTTGATTATTATTAGTTGTAGCAAATGCAACATAATTAATGAATAAAGCCAGAAAAATAAAAACAACATATTTCATATTAATACATCTTTTTAAAATAAAAATTTGAATACAAGTTACAAGAAAAGTTTTTAATTAACCTAAATGAAAATCATGATTTCAAAAAAAAGGATGCCATTTTCAAATTTGACATATTAAAACTGTAGCTAAGCTTTTAGTTTTTAGCTGTTAGCCTTTAGTATGTTTAATCTTATTTTTTGCTAAAGGCTAATAGCTAATAGCCAACAGCTTTATAACAAATCAAAAGTGAATATTTAATCGGCATTTAAGAATATAAATTTAATTGAACTTGTGTCAATTTTGGAAATTAATACTGAAAGAATGAATAATCATCGTTTTGCTGGCTTTCGTCCATGTGTCCGTAATCCTCGGAAATACCGTCAAGGGTTTTTATTAATTCCGGAACATCAAGTAAGGTAACCAGTTTTATTCGGGTTTCTTTAAAATGTGGTAATCCTTTAAAATAATTTGAAAGATGACGGCGCATTTCGTATACCCCTCGTGGCTCACCTTTCCATTCAATGGATTTTTGTAAATGAAGTTTTGCCAGTTCAACCTTTTCCTTAATGGTTAAAGGCTTCATTATTTCACCTTTTTGAAGATAGTCTTTTATTTCTTTAAATAACCAGGGACGACCAACCGTTGCACGGCCTATCATTATTCCGTCAACACCATATTTATCAAAAGCCAGTTTTGCAGATTCTGCATCTTTTATATCACCATTTCCGATAATCGGAATTTTCATTCGTGGATTATTCTTTACTTCTCCAATCAATGTCCAGTCGGCTTCTCCTTTGTACATTTGCTGACGGGTACGGCCATGAATAGCAAGAGCATGAATTCCTTTATCCTGTAATTGCTCTGCTAATTCTACAATTATTTTACTATCGTCATCCCAGCCTAATCGGGTTTTTACAGTAACCGGAGTTTTTACTGCTTTTACAATAGCTTCGGTCATTTCAAGCATTAAAGGAATATTACGTAGCATTCCTGCTCCAGCGCCACGTGTAGCAATCTTTTTTACAGGGCAACCAAAATTTAAATCTATAAAATCGGGCTTTGCTGCCTCAACCATTTTTGCTGCCTCAACCATCGAATCAACCTGATGTCCATACAACTGAACTGCTGCAGGTCTCTCATAATCAAACAACTCAAGTTTTTTATAGCTTTTTTTACAATCTCGAATTAAACCTTCCGATGCCACAAACTCGGTATAAACCACATCGGCACCAAAATGTTTACACATATACCGGAACGATGGATCAGTAACATCCTCCATTGGTGCTAAAAATAATGGTTTATCACCTAGCTCTATATTTCCAATCTTTACCAAATTGCCAAATAATTGATTAAATTTAGGCGCAAATTTATATAATTTTAATTTATCATTTTAAAATGCGAAATTCCTTATCAGATTCACATCCATTTTCAAAATTTATATTTTCCTTATTTATAATTTTAGCTACTTTCCTGATAACATTTGTAATAGGGTTTTTAATAGCAATCCCTATCTTTCATATAAATATTAATGACCTGAATAGTGTTTTAACAGATTATAATGATCCGGATAATATTAAATTTCTAAAATATTTACAAACAATTCAGGCAGTAGGCTTATTCATTATCCCGGCATTCATTATTGGTTACTTTTTTCACTCAAGATCAACTCGGTATTTAAAATTCAAATATATTACAATTCGACCAGTTGTATTAACCATAATTATTTTATTTGCATCAGTTCCAATAATTAATTCTCTAACTGTTTTAAATGAAAGTATGCAATTCCCCGATTGGCTGAGTGGAATTGAAAACTGGATGAAAGAAAAAGAAATGAGTGCCCAGAAACTTACCGTAGCATTTCTAAAAATGGATACTATAAGTAGTCTTTTTCTTAATATCATTATGATCAGTATATTACCTTCAATTGGAGAAGAATTAATTTTCAGAGGAATATTCCAGCGTTTATTTGCCGAATGGACAAAAAATATTCATTGGGGAATTGTTATCGCAGCTTTTTTATTTAGTGCTATGCACATGCAGTTTTATGGTTTTCTTCCAAGAATGTTGCTCGGGATTTTATTAGGTTATCTTTTTTACTGGAGTGGTTCAATTTGGGTACCAATACTTGGGCATTTTGTAAATAACACAACTGCTGTTATTATCTATTATTTCTATGCAGATGAAATGACAAAGGAAATTGAAAATTTTGGCGCCAACCAGGGTTCATTTATCTTTCTAGTACTTGGAATAGCTATTGTAACTCCTCTGCTTTACTTATTTTATAAAGAAAACAAAAGCTTATCTAAAGATTAAAAATTCTGGCTTCGTTATCTCTGAATAAGCTAATTGGTCCAATTTCATTTTTACGATAAACGTAAACCAAACCGTATTTCTGTGCTTTTTCTCTTTTTAGGTCTTCGGGCAATTCGCTGTAAGATTCTTCAACTTCGTTCCATACGTTTAAAATTATATCATCGGCTTCGTCTCGCAAATCAGCTAAATTATTTAAAGCCCTTGTATGATTTTTCTGAAGCATCTTTTGAAATTTGTATGCTTCTATAAAATTATCATAATGCACTCTGACAACAGCAATAGTAGGATTTGTAATCGGCGAATATCCTTTCATTCTTCTTTTTATCGCCCCATCAATAAGTATTCTGCCCCAATCTATTATATCCGACTCTGAATTTAACAAAGGCAGCTTACTATTATCTTCCTCAATTCCATAAAAAGGTCTTGTAGTTTTTTGTAACTCTCCTCTAATAATAGCCATGTTAACCACCTGAATGAAATGAGAGATATATAATTTTGCCTTCTTAATTTTTTTAAGATATTCTTTGTTATTTTTTATTTGTATATCGTACGTGCTTTTATGTTCTGTAATTACCTTTTCCCATTTCGGAAGAAATGATCTCATCCTTTGAAAAGTGCTTTGTTTAAACGCTAAATCCATTGGGGTTAATTCTTTCCCTTTTCGTAGTGCACTTTTTAATGCTTTTAATCTTGAACTATCGGTGTTAGGTAATCTTCTGTAAGGCATAATAATCTTTTTAGAAAATCAGAATTGTTAACAAGATGTTGATAAAGTGCGAATATATAAATTTATATGAAAAAACCAAGCGTATTCGCATTTAATTTTTTTAATAATTTTGCCTGATTCATAATCTGTTATTGTTAAAAACTCCTGAAACAATTATATCATCTATGTTAAGACAATATTTAATAACCTTTTATTGGCATATAATCTTTTTATAAAAAATTTATTCAATCTTTTGCATAATAAATTTTTTATTAATTAAAAATTGCAGTCCTTTGTTTTTCTAAATTTTGTAACGTAATTTAGTTTAAAATTAAAGTATTAATTATCAGGCAAATCAACCAATCATGTTTAAAAAAGAAGTTTATATAGAACGCAGAAACCGGTTAAAAAATAAATTAAAAGGTGGATTAGTCCTTTTATTAGGAAATAATGAATCTGCATTTAACTATACCGATAATGCCTATCATTTTCGTCAGGACAGCTCCTTTCTTTATTTCTTTGGGCTGGACTTACCTAATCTGGCTGGTATAATTGATCTTGATTCCGGGAAAGAATATTTATTTGGAGATGATTTTAGTATTGATGATATCATTTGGATGGGACCTCAACCAAAAGTTAAAGAATTGGCTGCCGGAATAGGTATTGAAAATACAGAACCTCTTGATCAGCTTGAGAACTATTTAAGAAATGCAAAAAATCAAGACAGGAATATTCATGTTTTACCTTTTTACCGTGGTGATTCTATTATTCAATTCAGCAATTTATTAGAAGTTCACCAGTCGGAAGTTGAAGATTACGTTTCTGTAGAATTAATAAAAGCGGTAGTTGATTTACGTTCAATTAAAGATCAGTACGAAATAGAAGAGCTTATTAAAGCATCTGCAATAGGATATAAAATGCATACTACGGCTATGAAAATGGCTAAACCGGGCATTTATGAGCAAGAAATTGCCGGTACTGTTGAAGGAATTGCTTTAGCACATGGTGGTATGTTATCGTTCCCGATTATTTTATCGCAAAATGGTGAAACTTTGCACAACCATTATCATGGCAATATGCTACAAGAAGGAAAACTAATGCTTACTGATACCGGTGCCGAAACAAGCATGCATTATGCAAGTGACAACACTCGTACTGTTCCGGTTGGTGGTAAATTCTCACAAAAACAAAAAGATATTTACAATATTGTTTTGGCTGCAAATAACCACGCTATATCTTTAATTAAGCCCGATATTCCTTATCGCGATGTTCATTTAGAATCGGTAAGAATTATTGCTGAAGGATTAACGAAATTAGGAATAATGAGAGGTAATCCTGAAGATGCAGTACGCGAAGGAGCACATGCAATGTTTATGCCTCATGGATTAGGTCACATGATGGGACTAGATGTTCATGATATGGAAAATTTAGGTGAAGATTACGTAGGCTACGATAATGAATTTAAACGCGCCAGTCAATTTGGATTACGTGGTTTAAGATTAGGCCGTAAATTACAAGAAGGTTTTGTACTTACAACCGAACCGGGAATTTACTTTATTCCTGATTTAGTTAAAAAATGGAAAGCGGAAAAAATCAATGCAAGTTTTATTAATTTTGATAAAGTTCTTGATGAATACATCGATTTTGGCGGAATAAGATTAGAAGATGATATTTTAGTTACAGAAACAGGTCATCAAATGATTGGAAAACGAATTCCTATAAGTATTGAAGAAGTAGAAGAAACAATGAGATCGTAAAAAGCTTTTTTGAGAATAATTATTCAATCCATATATAATGCCCTGCCTCAAATTATTTGAAGCAGGGTTTTTCTTTTAATCCTTTTATAAAGTAAGACATCTGTTTGATTAATAAAAAAATAGCCATATCTTTGTTTACATTAGATTACCAAACACAGAATTGCCTTTTTTAAATCTTATAGATCTATTTGAAACATTTCAAATTCTTTATTTTTAAAAACAAATGAGCAATTTTAATAGAGGAATCATATTATTTTTCATTTTTTTATTTGTACACTTTTCTTCTCAAAAAGTCATTGCTCAAACTTTCATAAAATCGAGATCTACCTTAGGAATAGCCGGCTCTTCCAGAACAATTACTTGCAACAATCAGCAACTTTTAATACAGCAAAGCGTTGGACAGTCGAGCGTTACAGGATTATCTCAAATTGAAAATTATTCCTTAAGGCAAGGATTTATTCAACCATCAAAAAGGTTAAATATAAAGAACAATAATTCTCAAAATATTAATTCAAATACGTTAGAAGCTATTGTTTTTCCAAATCCATTCTCAGATAATATCACTATTTCATTTGCCGAAGAAATAACGGATTACTTAGACCTTGCTCTCTATGATTTGAATAATATTAAAAGATATTCAAATAAATATAGTGCCACACAAGAGATAAATTTAAATATGGGCTTTTTAATTCCTGGTTTTTATATTATTAAAATCTATACAAGTAATAAATATTTTATCTCAAAATTGATTAAAAAATAATAGATAGAATCCTCCATTGGTAGCTCTGTTAACAAGTACATGTAAATTAAATCAATAATAAAATGAAAATAATTACTTAACAATTTCTTATGATGAAAAAGATTTTTGGAATTGTACTATTTACACTATATATTTTAACGGCAAATAGTCAAATAATATATCTGGAAATAGGCAAGGTTATTACTTCGTTTGATTATCAAAATTCAGCAGGTTACACACTTGACAACTTATCAGGCCCTATCCAAAACAATCTTGGACTAGGAGTTCGAATGCCAATATATAAAACCGCATGGCATATTTCGCTTGAAGGAACTTATAATACTTATGACATAAAAGGAAGTGATCCTACATTAGGGAATTATTATGAATGGAATGTAGAATATATTGGTGCAGACTTAGGAATTGATTATGAGTCTTTTAAACCCGACCGCGTTAATCATAATGTACAGGATGGATTCTCTTTTTACATCAAGGGAATAATTGCATCCGATTTCCTGGTAAACGGAGTTCAAATATTAAACAATCAGGTTTTTGAATTATCTGATAAAGAAGAATTTGATAAGCCAATATATTTTATAAAAGGAAGCATTGGCCTGAACTACTATATTTCGCCTACCTATATTGTGTTTTTGCAATATATGTATAGCAAAAGTTTTCTTATTGGAAATTACAACAACAAGGAACAATTAAGATTTATAAATCATACTATTAACATTGGTTTCTCTGTCAATCTTCAAGATTTCAGGTAATGGATTTATTATTTTACTTTATCAAATTTAAATTTTATAACAAATGAAAAAGTTAATCTTCTTCAACTTATTATTTTTCTTGATATTACAACTATTTGGACAAACTCAAGGAATAAGCTATCAAGCAGTGATCATAGATGAAAACCCACAGGAAGTACCAGGGGTTGATATTACTGACAATATACTTCCCAACCAGTCTATTATGGTTCGTTTTACAATACTTGATGCTGCTGGCACTATTGAGTATCAGGAAGAACATACAAGCTCTACAGATGCATACGGCATGATCAATCTAATAATTGGCTGGGGAATACCGACTGCTACCAGCCCAAACACATTTAAGGAGATAGATTGGAATGGTGCATCAAAAGATCTTAAGGTTGATATAAGCCTTAGTGTCTCAGATGTTTTTTACACTGACTTTAGTTATGAACAACTTACATTCGTTCCTTATGCTTATCATAAAAATATTACGGCCACAGGAACTCTAATAGTAGATGGTGTTACCAACCTGAAAAGCAGATTGAATGTTACTGACGGAAGCCCAACCTTTCTTTCAGGAACTTTAACTGTTGATGAAAATACTACTTTACAAAATAATCTCACCGTCAACGCAGCAAGCAACTTAAATGGACAAGTTACTATAAATGCTGATGTCAATGGGGATAAAGAATTAGATGATTCTTATCCACTTCGAGTTGAAGGGAGTAATCAGGGAATAGTAATAAAGATTGATGGTTCAAGAAGCAGCAACAATAATTACATCACTTTTCGTGATGATGAAAAAATACAAGGGCGTATTGAGGGTCAGACAACCGATGAACTATTAAAAGATCCAGAATATATCTTTGACAATGTTCTTTTTGTCACCGACGCAATCTGTTCTGGTGTTGATTTAGGCAAGGCCATAGCAGGAGTTGTTTCAGCTTCAACATCGTCTACAGTATGTGCAGGGCTTGGAGCTTGTGTAACGGCTCCGATTCCTTCGCTCATTGTTGGAGCAGTGGCGGAAGTTGTTTTGGCAGCTGCAAATTTGGCATTAACAATTGCTGAACCTATTATTTACAATATATCTGTACACTCTAATATTGGGGTTACATATCAATCGGGAGCTGGTGATTATGCAGAATGGCTTCCCAAATTAAACCAAAACGAAAAATTTTTTCCAGGAGATGTTATAGGTGTTAAAAACGGGTATATTACCAAATCAACCGAAAATGCAGATAACTTTATGGTTATCTCGCACAAACCTATTATACTCGGCAATATGCCAGAGGAAGGTAAAGAGGCAAATTATGAAAAAGTTGCTTTTATGGGACAGGTTCCTGTTAAAGTGCTTGGGAAAGTACAATCAGGAGATTATATATTACCAAGTGGAAATAACAATGGGTCAGGTATAGCAGTTTCGCCTGAGAATATTCGATCCGACCAGTTCCAAAAAATTGTAGGAATTGCATGGTCAGGTTCAGATTCTTTACTGTACAACTATGTAAATGTTGCTATTGGTTTAAATGCTAATGATGTAGCAAGATTAAGCATGAAACAGGAACAGAAAATTCAAGAGCAGAAAACAGAAATTAATAGTCTTAAAGAAAAAATAAACCTGATGAATGCAGTTTTGGCTCAACTTGTTCCA
>JAUVUS010000352.1 GCA_030600865.1 Bacteroidales bacterium
ATAATAAATGCCAATCAATTATATCCATCAGAAATTAGTGGAGGAATGAAAAAAAGAGTGGCAATTGCACGTGCGATTGCTTTAAATCCAAAATATTTGTTTTGCGATGAGCCAAATTCGGGACTTGATCCACAAACGGCAATATTAATTGATGATTTAATTAAAGAAATTACAGAAGAGTATAATATGACCACAATTGTTAATACGCATGACATGAATTCTGTTATGGAAATTGGCGATAAAGTTGTGTTTATTTATAAAGGGGCTAAATGGTGGGAAGGTACAAAAGATGATATTTTTGATTCAGAAAACGAAGAATTAAATAACTTTATTTTTGCATCTAAACTTTCACAGAAGATAAGAGATTTAAAAAACGGACATTAACCTAATGCATATATTTTTTCAAGTCGCTTAATATCTAAAATTTCAATGTTTTTACCTTCAATTTGAATCAAATTATCTTTTCTAAATTCTGATAATACCCTGATTACATTTTCAGTACTCATGTCGATTAACTCGGCAATTTCTTTTCGGCTAATTGGCAGATTAAATTTTGTCGAATTATAAATATGTTGCGAGAAGAAAAGCAATATATAAGCTATTCTTCCACGTAACTGGCGGGTATTAATATCAATTCTGGTTTTAATTACAGAATCGGAAACAGTACTTATTTTTTCAAAAAAATCGATGGCAAATGCCCCGTTTGTTTTTATGAATTTTTTTATAATCTCTAAATCCACAAAACAAACAATAGAATCTTCAATAGCAGTTGTAGAATAAATATGTTTCGTGTTTGAAAAAATACTCAACAGGCCAATAAAATCCTGTGGTTTTGCAATACTTAAAATATGTTCTTTAGTGTTGCTCTCTGTTTTATATAATTTCACAAGACCATTTTGAAGGTACATAAAAGATAGAATTTCGCCTCCTTCCATGCAAATATTCTCACCCTTTCTATAAAACTTTTCTATTTTTTTAGCATTAATGATCTTTAATTCTTCTGCAGATAGGTTTTTAAATGCCCATGACCTATAAATACAACTCTTACAATTACTGACTTTATGAGACAATTCCATTTTTTGAGCTTCAGTTTAAATAATGATATATATCACTAATGATATATATCATAATATATAAAGATATAAATATATTTATATCTGTTAATTTTGTAACAGTGAAAATCAATTACAATATAAAAATAATATAAAAAAAGACTAAAATGAAAAAGATTCTGATTTTGGGTGCCGGTACAGGTGGAACAATAATGGCTAATAAATTAAGAAAAGCACTTGATCGAGAAGAGTGGGATATTACTATTGTCGATAAGCATAAAACTCATTATTACCAACCCGGATTCTTATTTATTCCTTTTGGCATCTATAATAAACAGGATGTCATTAAGCCGAAGGCTGATTTCATACCTGCAGGAGTGAATATTATTTATAGTGATATAGATAAAATTGTTCCTGAAAATAATAAGGTCTTATTGGAAGAAGGAAGGGTTTTAAATTACGATTTTCTTATTGTAGCAACCGGCACAAGGGTTGACCCAACAGAAACTCCGGGCTTAAAAGATGAATTGTGGCAAAAAGAAATATTCGATTTTTATACTGTTGAAGGCGCAGTTGCTTTAAGAGAGTTTTTCGAAACATGGCAAGGTGGCCGTTTAGTAATGAATATTGCCGAATTACCATTTAAGTGCCCGGTAGCTCCATTAGAGTTTGTATTCCTGGCTGATGAATATTTTACTAAAGCAGGAATTCGTGATAAAGTAGATATTATTTATGTAACTCCGTTACCCGGGGCATTTACTAAACCAAAATCAACTAAGATGTTAGGTGAGTTACTTAATGAAAAGAATATTACGGTAATTCCTGATTTTTATTTAGAAAGTGTTGATAATAAGGAAAAGAAAATTAAATCTTATGATGGTCAGGAAATCCCGTTTGACGTTTTGGCTATTGTTCCTGTTAATAAAGGTGATGATATGATTGAGCGTAGTGGTATGGGCGATGACTTGAACTTTATACCAACCGATAAGCACACCTTAAGATCTGAAAAGTATGAGAATATTTTTGTTTTAGGCGATGCTTCAAATATTCCTACTTCGAAAGCCGGTTCTGTTGTTCATTTTGCTGCAGATGTGCTTTTTGACAATATTCAATGTGCAATTAAAGGTCGTGAATTAAGAGCAAAATTTGATGGACATGCAAACTGCTATATTGAGACAGGTTTTGGGAAAGGTTCATTAATTGATTTTAATTATGAAACTGAACCATTGCCAGGTACCTATCCGCTGCCAGGTATTGGACCTTTTGGTTTATTACAAAATACAAAGATGAACCATTATGGTAAGGTAATTTTTCGGTGGATATACTGGCATATATTATTGAAAGGAAAGGAACTTCCTATTGAGAATGAAATGACAATGGCTGGTAAGAAAAGGTAAAACCTAAAACTGAGGAAAAATGGAAGTTAAAACAGAAAATGTTCAGGAGCAGATAAATCAAATTAATCAAAAGCTTGATCTTGTTTTGCATTATGTAAACGAACAAAGATTAAAAAGCGAAATGATTGAAGATTTGGTCTCTGATGTTTCAATTATAAGTAAAGACGCATTTACGAGTGCTGTCGAAGAACTTGATACTCATGGTATAGAACTCAATGTCGAAGACATTAAATTACTTGTTTTCAAACTGATTAGGAATGTAAATAATTTCTCTCAGGCAATGGATATGTTTGAAAGCATTACTGATTTATTAAAAGATGTAGGTCCGATAATTAATGAAGCAGGTATAGATTTTACATATAAACTGCATGAGTTTGAACAAAAAGGTTATTTCGAGTTTTTTAAACAAATGGCGGATCTTTTTGATAATGCCGTTGTTGCTTATCAGAAAACAGATTTTGATCAGGACAAGAAATACTCAATATGGAAAATTATCCGCGAAATGAATAGCCCGGAGATTAAAAGAACTTTAGGATTTATGATTACATTCTTAAAGAATATTTCAAAAGAATCGATAACTAATAAATAATTAATCTATTAAAAATTAATATTATGGCACAAAAAACAGTAGCAGGTGTAAACCTTGAAGTAACTGACGATGGATACTTGGTAGACTCATCTCAATGGACTGAAGAAATTGCAAAGGAAATTGCAACAGAAGAAAATATTGAACTTAATGATAAACATTTCGAAGTTATCAAGTTTATCCGAAAAAATGCTGATTCCGGCTTAACAATCCGCAAAGTAGGAAAATCTGGAATAGTTGATATTAAAGGGTTTTATGATTTATTTCCCGGTGGGCCATTAAAAATGTCGACAAAAATTGCAGGAATTCAGAAACCAACAAGTTGTGTTTAATTTAAAAATATAATGTTATGGCTGAAAAAAAAGATACACAAGTAAAAAAAGTGGCTATGATTTGTGCCAAAGGTACAATTGAAGATGTATATGCTACATTGGTAATGGCAAACGGAGCTGTTATGGAAGGTATGGAAGCAAAAGTTTTCTTTACTTTCTTTGGTCTTGATGCTATTACAAAAAAACACATGAATAAACTACACACAGGAACTGTTGGAAACCCTGCCATGCGTATGCCTGGAGGTTTGCCTTTCCCAACTATACTGGGGGCAATACCAGGAGTTGAAGCAGGAGTTTCTGCTATGATGAGAAGCCAAATGGAAAAATTAGATATTCCTCCGGTAGATGAATTTTTAGATATGATTACTGC
>JAUVUS010000258.1 GCA_030600865.1 Bacteroidales bacterium
GTGTTTGTGTTCTGTTTTGCCCTTTTATATATTTCATAATTAAATATACTCAAAACCAATACTATAACAAAAAATAAACATTTGGACTTATTAACAATATTTGTTAGGTTTTTAGACAATCTGACGGGCAGGCTATGACCATGGAATGTGTAAATTTGTTCTCCGCTTTTTACATCCCATAGTTTAACTGAAGCATCATAGGAGCAGGAAACCAGGTATCGGTCATTTTTACTAAATTTAATACTCATTACACTTCTTTCGTGTTCGGCAAGAACATGAAGAATCTCCATTTTTTCAAGATCCCAAATTTTTATATTATTATCTCGGGATGCACTAGCTAAATATTTACCATCATTACTAAATGCTAAAGAATAGATGTTGCTTCCATGCCCTGAAAAAGTATGAATAAGCTCAAAATTATCGAAAGTGTATATTTCAATTGATCCATCTTGTGATCCACAAGCTATAAGGTTGTTAGCTTGCGAATATGCAACTGCCAAAACACTTTTTTTGTTGTTCTCAAAAACGTGAATAGTTTTACCTTCAATAATATCCCAAAATCTGAAATTGTTGTCAAAAGATCCGCTTACCAGATATTGTCCATTTTTTGATATTCCTACTGACCATACAGCAGTGGAATGCCCAGAAAGGGACTTAACATAAGTTCCATCTTTTTCCCATATATTAATTGTTTTATCTCCACCGCTTATAATATATTCACCATTGCTTGAATATTCTAATTCATAAATTGTTGCATAATGCCTTTGAAGTGTAGTTATTGCTTGAAAAGTTGTAGCATCCCAAATTTTTATGGTTTCATCTTTTGAACCACTAATAAATTGTTTTCCATCCGGGCTAAAGGCTACAGAATGAACCTGTTCGGAATGATCTTTCAACGAAATAATAAGAGATTTATCTTTTTGTGCCGATAAGTTAATTTTTATGAAGAAGATTAAAAGGAATAGAACTAAAATCCGAAGTTTAAAATTTCGCATAATAAACCTTTAATAAGATGGTAATTTATCTGCGTTTATCAATAAAGTATTTGGCGACTATCATTCCACAGGCTATAGTTCCACCAGCCGCAATGCCTAAATTTACACCACTTGCACTATTGCTTGTGAAATTATCAGGATCATTTACAAGAATAAGAGTAACAGTTGCAACTGCAATTCCTCCGGCAACATAAAGCATTAAGTCGGCACTCTTTCTTTTCCTCTTTTTTTTTAAGCTAGCATAATCGGCTAAATTTTGTGTTTCAAAATTAACAACCTGAAATTTAAATTGTTGGTAGTTTTTATTAAGCGTAACTTCAGAATTGTTATAAGTATTAAGTAACAATGCATTATTTGATTCACCAGGACTTAGTGAATAAGATATTTTGAAAAATAATATGCAAATAATAAATAGTAAAATCTTTCTCATTTTCAACTGCCTTTTTAAAGCAAAAACCTTCAATTAAATCAAAGCTAATATAAATAGCCTAAATGCCAAAGTTTAAAGATAATAATTATCAACGAATTATAAATAATGAATAACTTAATTATGATAATTTGTTAAAAAAAATAGTTAAACCATTAAAATTTGTTGATAAAAATTATGCAAATATAAACTCAAAAAGGAAATATTCTAAACTATAGCCATTTAAATTTTCACGCGGAGACCGCAAAATTTTTACGCTAAGAACGCTAAGTTATTATTTAATGCATCATTTGCGGTCTTTACGATTTTCTCGGCGAATTTTGCGTGAACTTGTTTTTATTGTTCATATATAATGTTTTATAAGTTATTACTACAGACTGATTAGTTGCAAAGGTTTAAAAGTTTTTAGAACCAGATATCAAGTATTAGTTCAGTTACGGTAAAAGCTGCAAAAATTATGCTTGCGATTCCGTTGGTAGTAAAAAATGCAAGGTTTACTCTACTTAAATCATTGGGTTTTACCAAAGTGTGCTGGTAAAATAACAATCCAATAAAAATGAATGACCCAATCCAGTAAAGTATCCCAAATTGCCCGAAATAACCTGCAAAAACTACAATTAATGCAGTAAATATATGCAATAATGTTGATGCTGATAAAGCCCCTTTTTTACCAAAAAACACAGGGAATGATTTTAATTCTTCTTCTTTATCAAAATCTAAATCCTGTAATGCATAAATAATATCAAATCCGCTTACCCATAATAAAACTACAAATGAATATAAAACCGGAAGTAGGGCAAATTCACCTGTAACAGCCAGATATGCACCAATAGGAGCAAGTGATAATCCAAGACCAAGTATTAAATGACATAAAGCAGTGAACTTTTTTGTAAGGCTGTAACCTAAAATTATTAACAGGGCAACCGGCGATAATCTGAAAGTAAGTGTATTAATAAAATACGTTGTTACAAAAAACAATATTGAGTTTATTATAACGAATAATAATGCTGATTTTGCTTTAATTATTCCTGCAGGAATTTCACGAATTGCTGTTCTTGGGTTTTTTATATCAATCTCTCTATCAATAAATCGATTGAAAGCCATAGCTGCATTACGTGCAAATACCATACAAAGAATTACAAATAAAAAAAGCTTCCATTCAAATTCTGATTCTGTTTGGTGTAATGCTAAAAAGTAGCCAATTAAGGCAAAAGGCATTGCAAAAATTGTATGGCTGAATTTTACTAACGACAGGTATTTTTTTACTTTCTTATTGGTTTTTTTAATCATTTTCAATAAAAATACTAATTCTACTTTGACAGATTATGCTTTAACACAAAATCAACCTGTTTTTACCCTTGCTCCCTAAAGCTTGCCTGCGGCAGGCAGGGGAACAGGTTGATTTTTTAGCTTTCTCCCTTTAGGGTTAGGGGCGAAAAAGCTGAAAAATCTTAATTCTGTCTAATCTGTCAAAGTAGAACTAATTAGTTTCTCTTTATATATATTATAATTATCTTCATCAAAGCAAACAAAGTATACATTCTTTATTTTCTTATTTTGATTTAGAAAATTATTTGCTGTACGAATTGCAATATCAGCTGCCATATCTTTAGGAAAACGATAAACACCTGTGCTAATATTTGGAAAAGCGATAGTTGTTAGCTTCTTATCCAAAGCAATTTGCAAACTATTCTTATAACAATTGGCTAATAATTGAGGTTCATTATCCATACCACCGTGCCATACGGGTCCTACAGTATGAATAATATATTTTGCAGGTAAAAGATATGATCTGGTAATTTTTGCTTTACCTGTTTCGCAACCGTTTAAAGCACGGCATTCTTCCAGAAGTTCAGGACCGGCAGAACGATGAATAGCACCATCAACACCTCCGCCACCTAACAATGTTTTATTGGCTGCGTTTACAATTGCATCAACTTCCATTTTGGTGATATCACCTTTTACCAGTTCTATTTTTGACATTTGTTTAGATATATTAGTATTTAGTATCAAGTATCAAGACTTTGAACTTTAAACTCTGAACTACCTTATCTGAGCACCTAATTCTTTTTCGAATACTCTTATAAAGTTATTCATTATCTTATCAATTTGCTTATCTGTAAGCGTTTTGTTTTCATCCTGTAAAATGAAACTTACAGCATACGACTTTTTATTAACACCCAATTTTTCGCCTTCGAAAACATCAAATAATGATACTTTTTTAAGAAGTTTTCTTTCTGATTTATATGCAAGTTCTTTAATGTCAGCAAATTTAACTTCTTTGTTTAATAATAATGCTAAATCACGGCGAACTTCAGGATACTTAGGAATCTCTGTGTAACGTATGCTGTTTTTAGCTGACAATTTTAAAACTGTATCCCACGAGAATTCAGCAAAATAAACCTTGGTATCAATATCGAAAGCTTTTAACAGTTTCTTATTTAAAATTCCGAAATTAACAAGCTGATTTTTATTGTATTGATAACTTAATCCTTCAACGAATAAATCAGATGAAACTTCTTCATTTTTTATCTGATTTAAATCAAAACCTAATTTCTCCAAGATATTTTCGACATAAGTTTTTAATAAAAAGAAGCTTGTAGGTTCTACTTTTGTAATCCAGCTTTCTTCGGTTTTATTCCCGGTAATGAAGATTGCTAAATGTTGTTCTTCGTTATATTTTTTAAGAAGATTTTCACTTTCAGAATCTTTTAAATAATAACAATTCCCGAATTCATATAATTTTAAATCAGGATTTCGTCTGTTCCGGTTATACATTATCGATTCTAATCCACCAAATAACAGGGTCTGGCGCATTACATTCAGATCAATACTTAAAGGATTAAAAATCTTAACCAGATTAGCAGGTTTGTATGATTCTATATCATTATAATAATCAGCTTTTGTAAGCGAATTACACATAATTTCGTTAAAACCCTTTGCTGATAAAATATCCGAAATCGTATTCTGAATTTTTTCTTTATCAGGTTTTGGCGAATATGATAAACTTGAATTTACATGTTCAGATATCTCAATATTATTGTATCCGTAAATACGTAATACTTCTTCAATAACATCTACTTCGCGCTGTACGTCAACTCTGTAAGTCGGAACTTCAAGACTTAATTTTTCGTCATCTTCCAAAATAATCTTAATATCTAAAGATTCGAGAATGTTTTTTACTTTTTCCTTCTCAATTTCTTTACCGATAAGTCGTTTCAGATTACTGAAAGTTAAATCAACTTTATAATCTGCCACAGGATCTGGATAAACATCAACAATTTCCGATGAAATTTCTCCACCGGCAATTTCTTTCATCAGTAAAGCAGCGCGTTTAAGTGCATAAACTGTAATGTTAGGATCGGATCCACGCTCAAAACGGAACGATGCGTCA